>CARBKU010000108.1 GCA_948946035.1 uncultured Clostridia bacterium | reverse complement strand
AAATCATCTATATTATGTGTTAAATGATTTACACTTAAAAGTGGTAATTTCATTGTTAAAGGTTTATTGTCTAATCTTGACATTAAGTTTTTATACAAAGATCTTGCATAATTTAAAATTAACTCAATTGGTTCTGCGTAATGTTCAGAATATATTAAATATTCATTTATAATTGATGTCAAAAAATCTTCTTTTCCTGTATCACTAACTACTTCTTTACATTTTTTTATTAAACTATTTATTTCTCTTTTATTTAATTTTGGCAAAAAGAATTTTGAGTACTCATCAATATTTATAAAATCTACATTTTCCTTTCTATTTATATAAAAAGGATCTCTCACTGCTACTTTTTCATCTAATACGAAGTACTTATTTATAGCTAGGTCAATTATAAATCCAAAAGAGCCATATTTAGCAAAATAGTTCAATAATTCAAATTCTTCTATTGGTTTTCTAAAAAATTCTTTTTTTCCTATATTTAAAGTTTCAACTAATAAGTCATCAATATGTTCAGTTATACCAATATTTTTTTTAGTTGCAGTTGCTTCTGGCATAATATATTTTTTACCATTGATTTCTTCAATTTTATATTTGCTATAAACATAGCAGAATTGTGATGATTCAAGTCTTATATTTGTTTTCATTGTATCAACTCCCAAATTTTTTTCAAAAATTTCTTATAATCTTTTGACAAGCATAATCAATTATAGTATTATATTAATGTATAGTAATTGATTACAGTGATAACAGCTTACTTTTTAATATCTATTAAGTAAGTGATTATTTACAATAATGGTATACAATAATTACAAAAAAGAAGTCAATAGAATTTGAGAAAATTCTTAAAAGGCACATTGAAAATTGAATACCCAATAGCTAGATAAACATTAATGATACACTTGCATAGCCACAGCTCGAGCGTGATAAAACCGTCGCAAGCAATTTTACGATGTAATAAGAATGAGTGAAAAATTTCCACTTATTTTGCTAATGAACTTTTTTACAGCCTTTTTTAAGTATCAGTATAATAAACTTCCAAATCTTTAAAAGCTGGATCGTAAATATTTTTTCCAGTATAATCAAACCTTGAACCATGGCAAGGGCAATCCCAAGTTTTATCAACATCATTCCAAGAAAGTAAACATCCCAAATGAGTACAAATAGGATTAACTGCATAAATTTTGCCCTCAGCATTTTTATAAATACCAACTTTATGATTAGCAATTTCTATAATTGAACCAGAATTGTTATTAATTTCATCAAAATTCATATTAGGCTTTTTTAACTTATCAAGTAAAAGTGAGTTAGCAGACTGAACAATAATATTTTTCATTTCATCAATGTTTTTTATGGGTTTTAATCTAGTAGAATCAAACAAGTAAGAATATTTATTAGTTTTACCCAAAATTGAGTCTACTACAATATTTGCAGCTATATTTGAACAAGTAAATCCCCATTTTTTAAACCCAGTACCAACAAACATATTTGGCATAATATTAGAATAAGAACCAACATATGGAATTTTATCTAAAGATATACAATCACGAGTACTCCATTTAGAAATTACTTCACAATTAGGATAATACTTTTTAGCCTCGTTTTCTAATAAACCATAGCTATCTTTGTAACAAGTTGGGTGACCAGTTTTATGGTCTCCACCAGCAATTAATAAAACTTTTTTGCCATCTAATTTAGCTGTCCTATAAGAAAAAATTGGACTTTTACAATTAATATACATTCCATTAAATAATGTTTTTTTAGTATCTACAGCAATTACATATGAAGTAGATTGATACATTTTTGTAAAATAAAATCCAGGAAAATTAATAAAAGGATAATGGCTAGCAATTATTACATATTTAGATTTTACTATATTATTTTCTGTATAAGTAATGTAATAGTCATTTTCTTGTTTAACATCTATAACAGTTGTATTAGTATATATTTTGCCATTGTTTGAAGTAATACTTTTACATAAACCACACAAATATTTTAAAGGATTAAATTGTGCTTGATGTTTAAAGCAAATTGCACCTTTTATATCAAAAGGTAATCCTGTTTTAGTTACAAATTCACAATTTTGAAATCCTAAAGATTCTACAGCACTTACCTCTTTTTTTATATCTTTCAATTCTTCTTTAGAAGTAGTATAAATATAATTGTTTTGATATTCGAAATCACAAGAAATTTTTTCATTGTCAATAATATCTTTTATGTTAGAAATAGCTTCTTCATTAGCATCTAAATAATCTTTAGCAAATTTTTTGTTATATGAATTTATTAAATAGTCATAAAATAAGCCATGTTGACTAGTTATTTTAGCAGTTGAATGTCCTGTAGTTTTTTCTCCTATTTTATATTTTTCTAATATTGTTACATTATAACCTGATTTTGTTAAATAATAGGCACAAGTAACGCCAAAAACTCCTCCGCCTACAATACATACATCAGTTTCTTGATTATCTTCTAATTTATCATATTCTAAATTTTTATTTAATGAATTTATCCAAAAAGATTCCATAATACACCTCTAAATTTATTATGACTAAGAAAAGATTTATTATGCATAAACTTATATAGAATAAAAATATAAAATATAGTAAATATTAAATTTTAGGAATAAGTAGAAATAAAAATAAAATAGTGATATACTAACAGAAAATAACAAAGGAGGATTATTATGGAAGAAAGTTTAAAAGAAAAACTTTTTAATAAAAAAGAGAATGGATGGAAAACAGTAAGTGAAGATGAAAAGGAGAAAATATTTATTTTATCAAAAAAATACATTGATTTTTTAAATGTAGCAAAAACAGAAAGAGAATTTATAAAAAATGCAAGAAAAATAGCTGATGAAAATGGATATAGAGATATAATTGAATTTAGTACATTAAAACCAGGAGATAAGATTTATTTTATTAATAGAGAAAAGAGTATGTATTTAGCAGTAATAGGAGAAGAGCCAATAGAAAATGGATTACACATAATTGGCTCACATGTTGACTCTCCAAGATTGGATTTAAAACCAAATCCATTATATGAAGATACAGGATTAGCGTATTTTAAAACTCATTATTATGGTGGAATAAAAAAATATCAATGGACAACAATTCCTTTAAGCATGCATGGAGTAATAGTAAAAACTAATGGGGAAAAAATAGAAATAAATATTGGAGAAGATGAGAATGACCCAATATTTACAATTACAGATTTATTACCGCATTTAGCACAAGAACAAATGGAAAAGAAACTAAAAAATGGTATTAATGGAGAAGACCTAAATTTACTAATAGGAAGTATGCCATATGATGAAGAAGGAGTTAGTGAACAAGTAAAATTAAATATTTTAAATATTTTAAATAAAAAATATGGAATAACAGAGGTAGATTTAACAAGTTCAGAAATAGAGCTAGTTCCTCAATTTAAAGCAAGAAGTTTAGGATTTGATGAAAGTATGGTAGCAGCATATGGTCAAGATGATAAAATTTGTGCATATGTATCATTTAATGCAATGATGGAATTAGATAATGTTAAAAATACAGCAGTTTGTATATTATCAGATAAGGAAGAAATAGGAAGTATGGGAAATACAGGTATGGAATCACATATGTTTGATTTCTTTATTTCAGAAATTTTAAATAAATTAGGAGTCAATAAACCAAATTTATTAGATAGAGTATTTTGTTTTTCAAAAATGCTATCATCTGATGTTGATGCTGGATTTGACCCTATTTATGCATCTGTTTCAGACAAACATAATGCTGGATTTATTGGAAAAGGAATAAGCTTAAATAAATATACAGGTTCAAGAGGAAAATCAGGTGCTTCAGATGCAAATGCCGAATATGTGGCTTGGGTAAGGAGTATTTTAGAAAAGAATAATATAGAATATCAAATTGCTGAGTTAGGAAAGGTAGATATTGGCGGAGGAGGAACAATTGCATATATTTTAGCAAATAAAGGTGCAGATGTTATAGATTGCGGTGTTCCAGTACTTTCAATGCATGCACCTTATGAAGTTACAAGTAAATTTGATATATATTCAGCTTATAAAACATATAAGGCATTTTGGCAAGAATAAAAAATTGCCATTGGGAACGGAGAATTTTGGCAATAATTTATATTTTCTACTCGCTTCCAAAGGTTTATAATTATATTTTTTTGTCTACTTTCCCATTCTGAAAATTCTAAAGAAAAGTTTTTTAAACTTTTCTAAGAATTTTTGAACGGTTACTCTGGAGTCATTCCAAAAAATATAATTATAAACCTTCTCGCACTATTTAAAGTAATTTATTATTGCTAAAATTCTCTGTATCCACTGACAATTTTTATAAAGTAGGAATAATCTTTTGAAATACATCATAAAATATTTTAAAACTTTTAATGCTAATTATGCTATAAATAAACTAAGGATAGGAGTTAATACATATGATAAGAAAATTTAAAGTTGAAGATACAACAAAAGTAATGACAATTTGGACAAAGGGTAATTTTAAAGCTCATAGTTTTATTGATAGAGATTATTGGATTGGAAATTATAATAGGGTTAAAGATGAGTATTTATTAAAATCTAAAACATATGTATATGTTGAAAATGACGAGATTCATGGTTTTATTAGTTTGTTAAATGATAATTATATTGGAGCATTATTTGTAAGTGATAAATCTAAGAGAAGAGGAATAGGTAGAAAGTTAATAAATTTTTGTAAAGAAAATAATAAAAGGTTAACTTTGAATGTGTATGAGAGAAATATTGATGCAATTTTATTTTATGTAGCTATGGGATTTAAAAATAAAGATATAAAAATAGATGAAGAAACAGGGGAAAAAGAGTTTGAAATGGAATGGACACTATAGATTAAAAAAGTATAGACTAACATAAGTTCAAAGATGTCAACTTAAGTATGTATATTTTTTAAGCTGACATGTTTGAACGAAAGTTAGTCTAATACATTTTTAGAGTATCTTCAATTATATATGAAACTGGAAGAATATCATCTTTGTCTGTTTCGATATGAAAATCAGTATGATTTTTTTCGTCTCTAAAAACAGATACAGTAATAGTTCCGATTTTTTTCAATTAAAACACCTCTTTTCTCTGTTATCTTTTGTGCACAAAAAGTAGTATAACATAGAATAAATAAAAAAGGTGTCGAAACTTGTCAATTCAAAATAAAAAATTTAAAAGTTATTTAGTAAA
>CARBKU010000107.1 GCA_948946035.1 uncultured Clostridia bacterium | reverse complement strand
CTGATATATAAATATTTCTTTGTATCTCGGTTCATTACATACATAAAAAAATTCTTTAACAAAAATCACAACTATACCCGAAAACAGGCCCCTTTGTGACTTTTGTTTTAGAATTCGTAAAACTATTCTAAGTCGCATTCGTAATTTATGCGAAATTGATAGAAGCATGGTTTTGAACGTGAAAGAGGCTCATTTTATAGTATTAGAATTTCTAAATATTTTTAAACTTAACTTCCATTCCATCCTTAGTATCCTTAATTTCAAAGCCTTTACTAATTATCGAATCTCTAAGTTCATCAGATTTTGCCCAATCTTTCTTTTCCCTTGCTAAAGTTCTTTGTTTAACCAATTGCATAATTTTCTCTGGAATTTCCTTTCCTAATAGATTAGATTCTTCATCAATTTTCAAACCTAAAACAGTATCAAATTTTAACAGCAAATCAGCCCAATCAGGAGATTTAATTTCTTGCCTTACAACCTCCCAAACTACACCCATAGCAAGTGGCATATTCAAATCATCATTAATAGCCTTATTAAATCTTTCTTCATATTCAGCAACAACACTTTTATCTATTTTTTTTCCTCCAGTAAGATGTGTCTTATAGCCTTGTTTTAATCTTTCTAAAGATTTAGCAGCCCCATCTATTCCTTCCCATGTAAAATTCAATTTATTTCTATAATGGCAAGAATAACTAAATAACTTGTAAACAATAGGATCATAACCTTTATCTTTAATATCTTTTATTAAATACACATTCCCAAGACTTTTTGACATTTTTCCACCATCAATTAATAAATATTCTCCATGCATCCAATATCTAGCTGGTATTTTTCCACAAGCACCTTTGCTTTGTGCAATTTCGTTTTCATGATGTGTAGGTATTAAATCAATTCCTCCTGTATGTATATCAAATTGTTCTCCCAAATATTTTTTTCCCATAGCAGAACATTCAATATGCCAACCTGGATAACTTAGTCCCCAAGGACTCTCCCATTTCATTAAATGATTTTCTGGTGCTTTTATCCATAGCGCAAAATCATATGGATTTCTTTTTTCTTTATCAACATTAATTCTTGCACCAGCTTTTTGATCCTCCAATTCTAAATTCGACAATACTGGGTATTTGTCTAGTTTTGATATATCAAAATATATTGCTGTAGATGTTTCATATGCATAACCATTATCCATTAATTTTTGTACAAATTCTAACATTTCTTGTATATGCTCTGTTGCCTTACATACTATTTCTGGGGTTTCTATATTTAATTGTTTTAAATCATTAAAAAATAGTTTTGTATAATGTTCTGCAATTTCTAATGGTGTTTTATTTTCTTCTCTTGCTGATTTTAACATTTTGTCTTCGCCATCATCTGCATCTGATACTAGATGACCTACATCAGTTATATTCATTACATGTTTTAATGAATATCCATTATATCTTAATGTTCTTCTTAAAACATCTTGAAATATATTTGTTCTCATATTACCTATTGTTGCATCTTTATATACTGTTGGACCACATGAATATATCTTTATTTCTTTTTCATCAATAGGCTTAAATATTTCTTTCTTTTTAGTTAATGTATTATAAAAATATATTTCCATAATTTCACTCCTTTTATTTTTGATAATTACAACACACTTTAGTAAAAAATCTAAAATATATTTAATGCTGTCAGCTAAGATATATGTTACAATTCACAGCTTATTTATATGCTATAAGGCTCAAATGCTTGTTATATAAATATTTCTTCAATTTCCCGGCTACCTTACAAATATTAAGTAATTCTAATTCAATAAAATGAGCCTCTTTCACGTTCAAAACCATGCTTCTATCAATTTCGCATAAAATACGAATGCGACTTAGAATTTGTAGACGTCATGAAAGGTAGCCAAGGAATTTATAAGAAATTTATAGAATTACGTTTTTGCCTTGAACATCCCTCATTTTATGGAATAAGAATTTCTAAATATTTTCCAGTTGCATTCGAATTTTCATCAATATTTATATAACAAGCATTTGAGCCTTATAACATATAGATAAGCTGTGAATTATAAAGTACATCTTAATTCAACAGCATTTAACATTTAATTACTACTTGACCTTTGTGTTTGATTTGTAGCAGGTACTTTATTTGTTGTATTTGTTGGTGTTTTATTATTAGTAGTTGATGTATTTGTAGAAGTATTTGTTGTATTTGTATTTTTTGGTTTAGTACTTGTGTTAGTTTTTGGAGTAGTTGTATTTGTATTTGTTTTTGGATTTGTTTCTTCTGGTTTTTCCTCTGGTTTTTTATGAATATCACAAACTTCTGTAATTTTTCTTCCAGAAGTACTACTTGCACCAATTGTTTTCCACAAATTTAATTTTTCTTTTGGTACTGCTGCACCATAATAATTAGCTTTTTTAGTTGGACAATATTCAGTTGCAAGTTTTCCAGATTCTGCACATAACAATTGCGAACCATGTCCCTCACATTTATCTGGCATATTATCTTGAGTAAATATTTCTTGATATGTTGATGAACATCCTGTTGTTGCTAAGCATCCTGTTGTTCTACATACAGTAGCTGAAACTATTCCACTTGGTTTATTAAATCTTGCTCCAGTTAGTCCATTATGAATATCAGTCATAACTGCATCCCAAATTAATCCAGCTGGGTTACCACCAGGATATTTTACCTCTTCTTTACTATCATACCCAAACCATGTTGCAGCTGAATAATATGGTGTAAATCCACAAAGCCATCTATCATAATCATTGTCAGTTGTTCCTGTTTTTGCTGCTACATCCATACCAGATATTGCACAATATCTAGCTGTACCACCTGCTCCATTTACTGGTTCTTGAATAATTGTTTTAGCAATATACGCATTTTGTTCTGAAAATACTCTTGTTGTTTCTTGTTTTGGCATTAATACTGTATTTCCATTTCCATCTACAACTTTAGTATAAAATGTTGGTTTTATATGTACACCATCATTTGCTATTGTTCCATATGCTGCTGCCATTTCTAACGGGCTAACACCTTCTGTCATACCTCCGATTGACACTGATATTGCTTCTTTATCTCTATCTACTAACGATGTAATTCCCATTTTCTCTAAATATTCTACTGACTTTTGAGGTGTTAACTCTTTTACAATTTTTAATGCTGGTATATTTTGAGATGTTTCTATAAATTGTCTTATATTAACTAAACCTCTAAATTTATTATAATTTTTAGGAGTATATCCTCCAAAATCTGTTTTTACATCATCATATACAGTTGCTGCTGTAATTACTTTCTCTTCCAATGCTGGTGCTACTGCTGCTAGTGGTTTCATTGAAGAACCTGTTTGTTTTATCATTTGTGTTGCTCTGTTCCATCCTGCTCCATTTTTTTCTCCTAGTCCTCCTGCTACACCTACTACATTTCCTGTTTTATAATCTACAACTGCCATTCCAGATTGTGATGTTTGATTTCCACTCGGACTTTTAATTATGTATTTTGTTTTTGCATATTCTTCCTCAAGTCTTGCTTGTATAGTTGCATCAACTGTTGAATATATTGTTAGTCCACTACTATATATATAATTTTCTGCTAATTGTCTAGAAATATTCTTTTCATCCATTACTTGATTAATAACTTGTTCTATTACTGCATCTGTATGATATGAATACGTGGTTGCAGTCATAAAACTTCCTTTTGTAAATGTTAGTCCATCTTCTGCTTTTTTAGTTGCAGCATTATAATCATCCTCATTTTGTATATATCCTAATTCTTTCATTTTGTTTAATACTGTTAATGTTCTATTTTTTATTTTTTCTGAGTTATCTTTTGATTCATCAAATGGATCATAGCTATTTGGTGAATTATTAATTCCAGCCATAAAAGCACATTCTGCTAAGTCTAAATCTTTTGCGCTTTTATTAAAATAATACTCTGCTCCTAGTTCAACTCCATGTAAGTTGCTTGAACCTACAAATAATATGTTTAAATATAGCTCTAATATTTGGTCCTTAGAAATCATTCTTTCTACTTGATATGCTTTTGTCCATTCCTTTACTTTTCTAAATATTCCAGCCATTCCAGATGTTTCATTATCTTTTGTTATATTTTTTACTAATTGTTGAGTTATTGTACTTCCTCCATAAGAACTATCGCCCAATATAGTTTTTATTATAGCTCCTCCAGTTCTTTTTATATCAACTCCATTGTGCTTATAATATCTTTCGTCTTCTATTGCAACATATGCTTTTGGTAAATATTCTGCCATATCTGCAAGTGTTATTACTTTTCTTTTTTCATCACCACTTAAATTTGCTATTACTGCCCCATTTTTATCTACAATTACACTATTTGATACACCTATTTTTAATTCGTCTTTTGTTATTTCAAATTCTTCTCCAAATAGTCCAAAAAATATACCTGCTATAATTCCTGCACCTGCTACACATAATAGCAAAAACAAAATTAACAATATTTTTAAAGCTAGTTTTAACTTTGAATGTTTCTTTACCTTTTTTGTTTTAGACTTTCCTATATTTTTTTCTTTTGGTCTTGGATTTTTATTTACTGGCTTATTTTTAATTTCCAATTGTTTATGTATAGCATCTGGTTGTTTACTTACATTATTTCTATTTTCTGATTGTTTACTTGCACTATTTCTATTTACTGGTTGTCTATTTGTATTGTTTTTATTTACTGGTTGCCTATTTATATTTCTGTTTGCTGATTGTTTATTTGCAGTACTTTTATTTCCTGGTTGTCTATTTGCTTGATTTGTATTTCTTGGTTTATTTCCTTGATTACTTTTTGACGAATTACTACTTTTATTATTAGAATTTTGCACTTTATGTGGTTTTGCTCGACTATTTTTCCCATTATTTTGTGGCATTTTAAAACCTCCCCGTCAACTTTTTATTTGACAGATTTATTATAGTATATTTTATAAAAAAAGAAAAGCTTTTATTAAAAAAATTAATATTAAATAATCATATTGGAAGTTTTTAATTGTACAATTTTAACCTTATCCTTATTCAACATCTTAATAATATCTTTAAAAGGTTGCTTTTTTAATAACTTAGACTCATAAATATCTTTTTTACTAAAACTACCAAACTTATCAAAATCAAATTCATCCATATTATCATCAAAATCAATTTCATAATCACAAATATTAATACCATTAAACCTCTTCTTATTTATTTTTATTTTATCATTAAAATTAACAATAATAGCTTCATCAAAAACATTATATTTATTAATTAATTCTGTTGGAAAATCAAAATTTAGAATTATATGT
>CARBKU010000106.1 GCA_948946035.1 uncultured Clostridia bacterium | reverse complement strand
ATATTCAAATACATTTTCTTTCTCCTTTCTTTATTATAGTTTTATTTTAGCATATAAATTATTAAATAATTATTAAATATAAAATTTGATAATAAAAAAATCCAAAAACATTTTCTTTTGCTTTTAGATTTCTATTTCACTTACACAACAATCAAATACAATAAATAGCCAAAATTCTCCGCCTACAATGTCAATGCCAATATTAATTTACTTCTTTTGCTTGTTTTAGCATTATATCTCCAAATACTGCATATCCTTTGCATGGATCATTTACTAATACATGCGTTACTGCACCTACAAATTTTCCATTTTGTATTATTGGTGAACCTGACATCCCTTGTATTATTCCACCTGTTTTCTCCAATAATTTTTCATCTGTTATTTTTATTTGCATACTTTTATTGTCATAATTATTCTCTTTGTATATTTTTTCTATTTCAATTTCATATTCTTGAGGTTTTTTATTATCCAAACTACACAATATTATTGCTTTTCCTGTTTCTATTTCTTCTCTTAAAGCTACATCCATTTCCTTAGATGTATCAATATTTAAACTTGATAAATTGTCTACTTTTCCATATATTCCAAATTTACTATTTTTATATATTTTCCCTATATTTGCTTGATTTTCTACTGTTCCTTGCATTTTTCCTGGGTTTCCACTTTCCCCTTTTGTTATACTTAATATTCTTGTTGTAACAAATTCTCCTGATGCTATATTTATTAATTTATTTGTATCTATATCTGTTATTCCATGACCTAATGCTCCAAATGTTTTACTAGATGGCTCATAAAAGCTTACTGTTCCAACTCCTGCTGCACTATCTCTTACCCATAATCCCAGTTTATATTGGCTTTCATTTGTTTTTGCTGGCAATATACTACATTCTTTTGTTTCTTCTTGATGAACATATTTTATCTTTACGTCTTTTCCTTTGGAATTGTTTACTGTTTCTATTAATTCTTCTGTTGATGTTATCTGTTTTTGGTTTATTTCTACTATTGTGTCACCTTCTTTTATTCCACTGTTTTCATATGGTTTATATTTTTTATTATCTACTCCTTCTATTTCTGACATTCCTACTACTAATACACCATTTGTATATAATTTTACTCCTGCTATATTTCCTACTGGTATAACTTTTGTTTTTGGTAATATATCTATATTTACATTTTTTAAATTAAATTTGTCAAATAGGCTTACTTCTAAAGTTGCTTTTCCAGCTGAATCTGTTACTGATTTACTATTGTTTGATAATGTTTCTATGGTATTCTCATTTTTTGTTCTTATATTTACTCCTAACAATGTTTTTATTGATATTTCTTCTCCTTCAAATATTACAACTTCGTCTGGCAAGTTTGTAATTGCTAGTGTATATGAATATATTATAATTAAGAATAATACTAATAATGTCTTTTTAAAAATAATTGGTATTTTCTTTTGCATATTTGTCTCCTTTATTTTTTATATTATTAGTATTCACTTTTTTTATTTTTGATATTCAAAATGTTATATAAAAAAATAAAACCAAAATTTTTTATTTTGGTTTTATTTTTTTATATTTTGTTGGTTATAAGCTGCTTTTAAGCCTTCATCCTCATACACTCTTTTTCCACTTTCTACTTTTCTATCTGTATTAGTATTTGTTTTATACATACTATATCTTTCTCTTCCTAGTGCTGTATAATATGCTTTAGCTATATTTATATATCTCTTAGTTACTTTATCATCAATATAACTGTATAAATTATTATTATATTGAACATTTTCTAAATCACTATCTTCAAATTGATTTACTATACTAGAATAACTTCCTAATTGATTTTTCGGAAAAAAATATTTTGTTATTCCTGTATCATCTGTAAATGTTCGTCTTTCAAAATCTTTATTTAATACACCTATATAGCTAGTTAAATTATCTAGTGTACTATCAGTTGGTTTATAATATTCAGTATTATTAATAAGATATATTGACTCGTCAGATACAACTTCATCGTTTTTTGTATTTGTTATAATTGAATATCCATTATATACTTTTCCACCAATGCTCAATCCTTGTAAAAAGCTTATAATAGACACATTATTAATAATTTTTGTCCATTCATCTTCTTTCAATTTTGGCATTTGAAAGTTTGTTGTTGTACTTGAAGAATAATTATTATAATTTGCTATAGCAATAGATAAATTTTTTTCAATTGTATATCTTATTACTTCTAATCTATGTTGGTTAAAATCTGAATTTGGATCTTCTATTGATTTATTATTACCACCATTAAAATCAAAAATTTTGTCACTACCAAATCTTGAATTTAAAGAATCTCCATTCTCATCATAAGCATCATTTCCTGTTAAATCTCCAAGGTTACTGCTAACCCAATCAGAAAATTCTTTTGCCTCTTTATAATATTGTTTAGCTGCTTCATTTTGCTCTTTATATTCCATATCAGTTTTTATTTCTTCTCCATTTAAATTAGAATACCATCCATCATTTTTTTTATAATATTTTATTCCATTTACTTTTACATATACATATTCTTCTTCATCTGGCTTAAAACGTTGTTTTAATGTTTCACCTTCAATCAATATATTACGATATTCTACAATACCTCCATTCACTTCTATATTATCTAATAAATATCCAGACTTAACAACATATTCTTTGTTCATACCTGAGCCTATATACCCTTGAACAGTTATATAATTATCTAAAGAGTATGTTATTACTACATCTATATCATTTTTTTTATATCTACAACTATAATGAATATATGGCTTTAATCCTGTTATTCTATCTCCATCATGAAAAGTAGCTTTTGGATCTTTAAGTTTATCTTTTTCTTCATTTGTTAAACTTGACAAATCATTATTATATGGAGAATAAATATAAAATCCATCATACATTGTATATACAAGTGCTGGTACATACGTTTTTAATACTGATTGATTATATCCTACCATGTTAAAGTTACTAGCTATAGAATTAAAAAATGTATTAACAGATGCTTCTATATCACGTAGCTTTGAATTAGCAATATCAGATGTACTGCTATTTGTTGTGTTTAATTGAAATGCTTTTAAAGCATCATATGTTGCATTATCTAATTTTGAGTCATATGCTGTTTGTAAATGTAATGTTTGATTTTGACTTTTTGTATATGAACTTAATGTTAAAGAAATTGGTAATATTATTATTACAAATATTACAGCTAAATTTTGTATTTTCATATGTATAACCTTATCCCTTTATTAAATAAGCTTGTAATATAATATTACAAGCCATATATGAATTTTTTATTATTTTCCTGTACCATTTGCTGTTACAATACCAGCATGTTCTGCTGCAATTGTATATGTATCATTTCCAGATACAGAATAGAAGAAGTTCTTTAATTGTTGCCCCATTGTATTATTTGTATTTTTTACACTTGTTGAAAATATATCTCCTTCTTTTAAAGCTAAAACTGTTCCTTTATCTTGAATAGCATCTAATATCTGTGATGTATACCAAGAATAATATACATTTTCACCTATTTTTGTAGATTGTGCTTGTGTGGTTTTTTTACCTGGATTTTCATCTAATACCTTTAATTCCATTTCTACATCATATGTATTTCCTGTTGAAGAGATATTCTCTACAAACTTTCCGTATTTTTCCATTGTAAGTTTTCCTGTAGTTCTAACATCATCAACAAATTCTGTTGTTGCTGTATCCACTGTTAACTGTGAAACATCATCAGTTCTGTCTGTCATTGTCATTAGTGGAAATGCAAACATTAAAATTGCTGCTAATACTATTGCAACTACTGTAATTACTGAATCTCCCATTTAATCCTCCTTATTAACACATCCTATAAATTAATTTTGCTCATATGTTATTATTCTTTTTTTGTCATAATTTGCTGTTGGCGTGTTGCTGACACCATCATATGTGTCTTGTTCATAATACACACCAAACTTTTCAGTATATTTACTATTTTTTATTATATCATAAATTCCATCAGAAGTAAATCTTATTCCTAAGGTCTCATACTCTTTTATTATTTTGTTTTTTTCTGTACTTTCAAAACTATTACTTCCATATAATATGCCTTGTATAAATTGTTTTCTTTGGTATACACTAGCCAATGATTCTTTTCTTAAATCTATATAGTTAATATCTTGCCATTGATAATTACTATCTCTTTTTTCATATAATTTATCACTACCAAGATTTTTAAAAACTATTTTGTAATTTTCTGTGTATGATTTATATATTGCTGGAATAATTGATTCTGCACTAACAACTCTTTCAGTTGTTCCATTATCTTCAATATATCTTTCTTCATAGCTTAAATCATATTCTCTGTCATTATAGTCTAATATTAGTTGAGTAGTTTGTCTTGCCTCTGTAAAGGCATTTATACTAATGGTTAATGACAATACAAATATTAATATTGAAGCCCCTAATTTTAGTGCGTCTGCTGCATTTTCCATAGTATCTCACCCTTCATTTATGGATTATCAACACTTATAGATGTTACTAAACCTTTGTTTCCATTTCCTGTACCATAATTACATGTTACTTTATATATAGCTCCTGTTTTTGCTTTATTAGCAGGTATAGATGTATCTGATATTCCCATAGATATACCTGCGTTTCCCTCAATTTTTACTTTTCTATTATCATCATCTGCTGATACATTGTTTGCTAGTACAGTTTGTAACATAGAATTTACTGTTGCTCCTCTTACTCTTTCTCCTTCATACATTGTAAACTTCCCATTAAATTGTTGTATTTCAACATCACTCATTGCATTACCATCAATAACTCCTTTTGCTTGACCAAAAATCAAAATTCCTAATGATATAATTAAAATAGCAAGTAATATTGCTCCAGCAATAATTAATGCTTTTGACGCATTCTCCATATCTTTTTCCTCCCTTTTTACTTTTGTTAATATATTTAATATATTTACTAATTTTGTTAGTAAAAATTTAATAACTTTATTTATTCTGTTATTTGTTCAAATAACAGATATTTTATTTTATTTGTAGATTTATGATATTCTATATTTGTACATTTAAATTTTATTTGACCATAATATTGTACAAATCTATCTATTCTACCTACAAATAAAGTTTCCATATTGTATGTTTTATCATTGTCTATCATTTTTATATCTATATTTATTGAATTATTTTCATTATCTATATATTTGCCTTCACTATCTTTTTGTATTTGATTTATTTCGTTGTTATCTATTGCTTTATTTATTAATGTTGCAAGTTCTGCTCCAGTTAATTCTTTATTATAATAACTTTCAAATTGCATATTTTCTCTTTTAGCGTTATTAA
>CARBKU010000105.1:719-5356 GCA_948946035.1 uncultured Clostridia bacterium | reverse complement strand
AAAAAACATAACTATATATACTATATGTTGTTAATGCTCCTGTACCTATATAATTCAAAATAGTTAATATTAATAAACTAAATCTTTTTCTTTTTATATTTTTACAAGCTGTTAAAAATATAGTAAAAAATATGACTTCTGGTAACATTCCTAAAATAATATTTATTAGTAATTGTTTCATAAACTTTCTCCTTTGTAATAATTTAATTAATTGTATTCATTAAATCAAAAATTAGAACTCAATTTAATGTATTGAAATCAATTTAAAATATTTAATTAAAAGTAACAATTTTTCTTGACTTAACTTACTGGTGTGTGTATAATATAGATAAGCGTACATTATATTAATGTATGCACAATGAGAGAAAAGATAGTCGGTCGCCAAATCGGTTCTATCTTTTCTCAATTTTATACTATCTATTATATACAAACAATAATTAAAAAGTAAAGAGAAAAAACAAAAAAAATGTCGATTTTTTTGTTTTTATGTATTATCAGTATTAGTTTTAATTAATAATGTTATTTTTATTACATGTATTAAATCATTTATTTTTTATTATTTTATAAAAAGAAAACTAACCATTATGTTAGTTTTTTTGCATTTTATTAGATACACAAATTGGTGTGCCCAGAGGGACTCGAACCCCCATCGGCCGCTTAGGAGGCGACTGCTCTATCCTGCTGAGCTATAAGCACATAACTATGTATTTATATGTTTATATATTACACTATCTTTAAATATTTGTCAATTAAGCATTACGTTAATTTAAGCATTTACAACTTGTATTTTCTCTAATATCTGTTATAATATTTTTGGTGATAAAAATGCAAAAAATACTTAGTCATATGCGAAAAGCAATAGAAGAATACAATATGATAGAAGAAAATGATAAAATAGCAATATGTTTATCAGGAGGAAAAGATTCTATCACTATGTTACATGCCTTTAAATCTTTACAAAGATTTTATCCAAAAAAATTCAATATAATTGCAATAACTATTGACCCTGGATTTGAATTTTTTGATAAAAACTTTTTACAAGAAATTTGCAAACAATTAGAAATTCCATTATATATAGAAAAAAGCAATGCAAAAGAAATTGTTTTTGATATAAGAAAAGAAAAAAATCCTTGCTCTTTATGTGCTAATTTACGTAGAGGTGTTATAAACTCTGTTGCAATAAGAGAAGGATGCAATAAAATTGCATTAGGTCATAATCAAGATGATGTATTAGAAACTTTTTTATTAAATCTTCTTTACACTGGAAATATTGGAACATTTTCTCCTAAAAGTTATATGGATCGTTCCAAAATCACTTTAATACGACCTCTAATTTATACTCCTGAAAAAGATACTAAAAGATTTATTAAAAAAAATCATTTGTCAGTTATGTCAAAAGTTTGTCCAATGGATGGAACTTCAAAACGAGAAGCTATGAAACAACTAATTTTTTCACTTACTAAAAATATTCCTATGGTTCGTGCAAATTTATTTGGTGCTATTCAAAGAAACTTAACTGACTGGAAAATCTAATTTTATATACAATAAATTGCTTGTTACTATTAATTCTAAATAGTAACAAGCAATTTGTTTTTTAAATTATTTTACTATTTCTGTCATAGCTTGTTTTAAATCTTCTAATTTTGCATTCGCATCTTCATGATTATTTCCCTTAATACCCATATATAATTTAATTTTTGGTTCTGTACCTGAAGGTCTAACACAACACCAACTATTATTTTCTAATTCATAGTATAAAACATTAGATTGTGGCAAACCTGTTTTAGTAATTTCACCTGTTTCCATGTTCTTTACAATATCTCTGTCTATATCTTTAAATGTTAAAACTTTATATTTACCTATTTTCTCTACAGGTTTATTTCTCATATTTGTCATCATATCTTTTATTTTTTGAGCACCTTCAGCTCCTTCCATAACAATTGATACTTGTGCTTCTTTATAATATCCATATTTTTCATAAATATCATTCATAGCATCCCATAAAGTTTTTCCTTTAGATTTATAGTAACAAGCCGCTTCGCAAAGTGCCATAACTGCTGCTATTCCATCTTTATCTCTTGCATAATCACCAATTAAACATCCATAGCTTTCTTCAAAACCAAATACATAAGTTTTATCTTTAGTTTCATCTGCTTTTTTCATAATAGCACCAATATTTTTAAATCCAGTTAAAACTTCTATACATTCTAAATTATAGTTTTTAGAAATTGCTTTTGCTAATTCTGATGAAACTACTGTTGTTATAAACATACCATCTTTTGGTAATATTCCCTTTTCTTTCATTTGTGATATTCTATATTCTGCAATTAAAAGTGCAGACATGTTACCTGTATATTCCATATATTTTCCTGTTTTAGTATCTTTAGCAAAAATTCCTAATCTATCTGCATCTGGATCTGTTGCTAAAACAACATCAGCATCTTTTTTATCTGCTAACTCTAATGCTAATTTGAATGCCTTCTTATCTTCTGGGTTTGGATAACTTACAGTTGGAAAGTTTCCATCTGGATCTTTTTGTTCTGGTACAACATAAACATTTTCTAATCCAATCTCATTTAAAAGTCTTTCTGCTATTGTATTTCCTGTACCATGTAATGGTGTATAAACAACTTTTAAAGTTTTTCCTTGTTCTTTTACAATTTCAGGATTTATTACTTTATCTTTTAATACTCCTAAATATTTGTCATCCATCTCTTTTCCAATTATATTAAACAACCCTTGTTGTTCGGCTTTTTCTCTTGTTGTTTCTTTTATTTCACTATAACTTTCTACTGCTCTTACTTTTGCAATTATGTCTTTATCTCTTGGTGCAACTATTTGTGAACCATCATCCCAGTAAACTTTATAACCATTATATTTTGGTGGGTTATGACTTGCAGTTATCATTATTCCCGCAGTACATTTTAAATTTCTTACAGCAAATGATAATTCTGGAACAGGTCTTAAGTTTTCAAATAAGTATGTTTTAATTCCATTTGCGTTTAATATTAATGCTGTTTGTAAACTAAATTCTTTTGACATTCTTCTTGAATCATAACTAATTGCTACACCTTTTTCTTGTGTTCCTTGCTCTATTATATAGTTTGCTAATCCTTGTGTTGCTTTACCTACTGTATATTTATTCATTCTATTGGTTCCAGCTCCAATTACACCACGTAGGCCTGCTGTTCCAAATTCTAATTCTTGATAAAATCTATCTTCTATTTCTTTTTCGTCATCTTTAATTGCTAATAGTTCCTTTTTAGTTTCTTCGTCAAACTCTAAACTTTCACACCATTTTTTGTATTCTTCTAAATAATTCATAATATCATCCTTTCTAATTTAATATTAATTGAATTATACTGATTAGCCATAGTTACTAATAAGTAATTACAAAATTAACTATTCAAATTATAAAATTTAGTATACAACTCTTTTGCTGTCTTTGGGCAATCTACACCTGCATCATCTGCATTTTTTACTGGTGCAAATTCTTCTTCTCTTTTTACACGAAGTACTGCCATTTCATCAACTTCTCCAAATGCATCAAATAAAAATGCTTCAAATTTATATGCATTAGGTGATGTTGGCTCTATAATATTACCATCTGAATTTAAATATTTTGCTTTTTTGTATGCTACATGGTATGGCAAAGGTTTTGCTCCCATTCTTTCAACAGCTTCTATACTAAATAAGTTGCATAAAATGTGAGATTCTCCATATAGTAATTCTCCATTCTCATCTGTTGCCTCTGCCATTTCATCTGTAATTTCAGAGTATTCTATTACATTTGGTTTTCCATTTTTTTTACAAAATACTCCAACTTTTTCGTGTGGATTTGCCTTTACTATAGATTTACATGCAACTGTTACTTTTTTGTCTATTGCAATTCCCATAAGTACTGGGTCTACCATCTTTACAAGACAATTATCTACTCCTCCTATAAATATCCATTCAATTCCCATATGTCTCATTTGCTCTGTCATTTTACTTTTTACTAATGATTCGTAAATACCTCCATGTCCATCAGCTGCAAGTTTTATTAATCCATCTTCATTTATTAATATTTTACCTTCTGTGTCTATCATAGGTAACTCACCTTGAATAAAGAAGAATAAATTTTTATCTTTTTCATATCCAAAATATTTATTTTTTTCAAAAAATTCTATCGTTGTTTTATTGTTTTCTTTACTTGTCATTATAAACCATGGAATTGTTACTCCATATTTTTTTCCTTCTTCTTTTAAGTTGTCACATAATAATTCAAATAGTGATTTGTGTGATTCTAGTCCAATGTCATAAGTTCCTTTTGGGCCATTATGCCCCAATCTTGTTCCTTGTCCTCCTGCCATTGTTACTGCTGCTAATTTTCCTTCTTTTATTGCTTGTTTACCTATATTTTCATAATATTTATATTTATCATTTAATTTATATTTGTCTAAATATTCAATTGGCTCAATTTTATCTTCACTATTTTTTTCTTCTTTTTTTGTATTTCTATATAGACTTTCTATTAATGAAAAATCTATATTTTTAATTTGGTTAATTAATTCTTTTTTATTTTTTTCATCTAGGTTTTTATAATTATTTAATATGTGTTCTTGATTGTATTTTTTTAATATTTTTTTTATTTCTTC
>CARBKU010000105.1:0-709 GCA_948946035.1 uncultured Clostridia bacterium | reverse complement strand
ATAAGATTATTATATTTAATCATAATAGAATCCATTTTGTTGTTGATGTTTTCTATGTTATAACAATCTATGATTTTTATATTTTTATTATTTGTTTTTTCTATTTCTTTGTTCATTTTATTAATATATTCTTCATTTCCTTTTATAAGTATTTCAATTTTTGATTCGCCTTCTTTTCTTATTTCTTCTAATTTGTTTGCATCGTCTTTGTTCCAGTTTATTTTTAATATTTGTTCTTTCTTTTCTTTGTTTAAATTTATTTTTTCTACTAATGTGTTTATTGTTTCATTTAAATTTTCTTCTGTTAATATTATTATTTTTTTGTTTTCTTCTATTCTTTTACTTATATAAGGTAAACTTATCATCTCAAAATGATAGTCACTTACATAAAACATGCAATTTTTTTCTTTTGTTTCTTGTTTTTTATTCATTTGAAAATCCGCCCTTTCATTCCTATTATCTACGGAAACAATGTTTTCCTCTTTTGCTTACTGGTAAATTTTACCATTTCTTTACAAATATGTCAATATTATTTCAAAAAAACTTTTCGACATTATTCGCATTTTTTTATTACTCATCAATAGTAATAACTCTAATTTTTTTCAAGTTATAAGTTATATTAATAAAAATTGTATAAAATTTTTTATTTTGCCAATACTTATATAAAATGAAAAATTTACAAAAAAAGTTTTTTGGAGGTAACTTATGA
>CARBKU010000104.1 GCA_948946035.1 uncultured Clostridia bacterium | reverse complement strand
GATTTTCAAATGGTTGATGAACAATTCCATAAGATGATGAATGAACTAAATTTGTAATTACATCTATTAATGATACATCTGTAGAACTTGATTTTACATAATTATTTGACAGTTTAATTATTCCTGTTTTTCCTATTAATTCATCTTCTGTTTTCTCTAATAAAAAATCAAATAAAATAAAATTTCCAAATAATATTATTACTGCAATTGAAATTATTAATAATGGTAAAAATTTTCTATACATAAATTTTCTCCTTTTATAAAGTTATAATAACCTTTGTACCCTTTTCTAATTCACTTTCAAATTTTAAGGTTCCTTTATGCAATTTAACAATTTTCTCTGCTAAAGCAAGTCCAATTCCTGCACTATATTGCTTTTGTGCACGAGATTTATCTACAATAAAAAATGCCTCTGTTATTCTATTCAAGTCATTTTCAGGTATTCCACATCCATTATCACTAATAATTATCTCATAGTTTTCTAAAATTCTTTTTCCAGTTATAAATATTTTTGTTGCATTTGCTTTTCTTGAATTGTCTATTATGTTTAAAATAAGGGTTTTAAATAAATCATATTCTACCAATATGTCTCTTTCTTCTATTTTACTATTTAATATTATATTGTTTTTATCCAACATAGGCTTTATAGTTTGAGTAATGTCTTGAAAAATTTGTGTTACTGATAATTTTTCAAATACAAACTTTTGGCAATTTAGCATTATTAAATTCATTAATTTTTGAGATAAACTTTCTAATCTCATTCCTTCATTCAATATATATTGTGCAGCTTCCTTTGCTTGTTCTTGTTTTAAATTTTTTGAGCATATCATATCTGAATATCCAATTATTGATGTTAAAGGAGTTTTTAGTTCATGAGCAAAATTTGCAACAAATTCTTCTTTTTGTACTGAATTTTGTTTTATTTGTTCAAAACTTTTTTCAATAGCTTCTGTCATTGAGTTAAAACTTTTTCCTAGTTCTCCTAATTCATCATTACTTGTGATTTTTATTCTACTTTTATAATCTCCATCTGCTATTTTTTTTGCTAAATCATTTACTTTTTTTATTGGTGTAATAATTAATAATGTAAGTATTAATACAATAATTATACTAATTTGAGCTATGAAATAATATATAAACATATAAGTTTTTTTCATTTGTTCATATTCTGTTATTATTTTTGTTATATCTTTTCCTATTATTAAGTAAATAGGTTCTTTGTCTTCTTTTAAATATCCTGATGTTATAAGAATATATTTATCACCATTTTTTTTTATTTCATATACAATGCATGAAGTTTGTACTTTTTCTAAATTTTCTATAATTTCAAGATTTTCTGGAAATGATGAAGTTATTTTCTCTTTATTACTTGAATATATACCAATTAAATTTGTATATATATTTACATTTATAGCATTTTTTATTACATTTGTTAGTACAATTTCATTTCTAGTTTCTAGTGTAGATACATTAGATTTTATTGAAAATTTAATTAGTTCAAATTGTTCTAATGTTTGTGAAACTTCCCTTTGAACAGTATTTTGAAAAGAATTTATTATTAAAAAATATCCAAATGTTGAAAGTGAAATACATAATATAACAACTACTGAAATAAATAATTTAAAAAATATTTTCATTTTGGAAATATATTCCTTTCTTATCTTTTTTGTTATACTTCAAACTTGTATCCTATACGAAAAATTGTTTTTATATTATTTTCTAAATTTAGCTTTTTTCGTAATCTTTGAATATGAGTATCTAAAGTTCTTGTTTCTCCTGTAAATTCTTCTTGCCAAACTCTCTCATATATTTTATCTCTATACATTGCTATATTTTTATTTTGAATTAAATATATTAGTAATTCATATTCTTTTACTGTTAATTCTATTATTTTTCCATCTTTGGTTACAGTTCTTGATTCAAAATCAATTTTTATTCCTAATATTTCTAATGTTTTAGATTCTAATTTTCCTGTTCTTCTTAATAGTGATTCTACTCTTGCTATTATTTCTCCTATTTGAAAGGGCTTTTTGATATAATCATCTGCACCAAGTTTTAATGCTTTTATAACATCTTCTGTTGATGTTTTAGCAGTAATAAATATTACAGGAATTTTCATGTGTAAGACATATTCTAATAATTCATATCCATCTATTTTTGGTAACATTACATCTAATAAGACTAAATCATACATATTTTTTTCTAATAAATCTGCTGCTTCGTTACCATCATAGGCACATGAACAATGATATCCTTCTTCACTTAAATTTATACTAATTAGATTTGAAATAGATTTATCATCTTCTACTATTAATATTTTTATCATTAATTTTTCTCCTATCTATATAAATTATTATCTTTTGATTTCCTTATTTTTTTAAGTTTGCTTTTATTATTTCTTTTCTCTCTAGATATGAATAGCAATCTTAACCATCATTCGTTTAATGTATAAGAATAAAGTAATTATAGTATATAAATAGGATGTGTCAAAGTTGTGTATTAATATACTTCCATCTTTTCTCCTAATTTTTGTATAATACAAATTTTTATGTTTTGTTTTAATTATACTATAAGTAAGCCTGAGGAACTTCACCTCAAGCTTCGTATGATTTTTTTAGCTGTGGATTTCCCTAGATTTCAACATTTTTTAGCTCTAATTTATAATTTGATTGATTTTTTCTTGATTTAAACTACATTTAGTCTACTATATTTTTTATTAAAGTTCAACCTTAATTAGTCATTTAAGTTTCGGTTTTTTTATCAATTTTCAAGAAAACGAAACTTAAATAATAAGCCAAAATTACTATATTTTTTTTACTTCTTTTCTTTAGTTTATTAACATTAATTCACTACATTTTTGTCTCTTAATAGTTTTCCAGATACAACTCTTCAAAGTTATTAATTTATATTACAAACTATTTATATTTAGGTCATTTGTGACTTTATATTCTATATCCTCCATATATGGAAACATCTCTTTAACTCTTTTTAAAGTTAAAACTAACATTTTAGGTTGTGGATTTTTTTTATGTTCTGATAATAACTTTTGTGTATAACAATTTTCAGCTGTTTTAAATAAAACATATCTATTCTCTACATAAGTATAATATATTTGGTATCCATTTTTTAAATCTAACCACATTTTTTCAAATGTATATCCTTCTATTTTAACCACTCCCTTCTTTTGCAATATAAAGATAAATATATAATTAAATCGGTTAAAAATAATTTTTTATTGTATCATTTTTTTAAATTCATCTTCTGAAATTATTGTTATACCTAAACTTTGAGCTTTTGTTAGTTTACTTCCTGCTTCTTCTCCTGCTAATAAATAATTTGTTTTTTTAGAAACTGTTCCTGAAGTTTTCCCTCCAAATTTTTCAATTATGTTAGATGCTTCCACTCTAGTAAATTCTTCTAAACTTCCTGTTAAAACAAATGTCATTCCTTCAAATCTGTTGTCTTCTGTTTCTTCTTCTAAATTTTTAGTGTTAACACCTGATTCCTTCAATCTTTTAATTAAGTCTTGTGTTTGCTCTTGTATGAAAAATTCTTTAATATTGTTTGCTACAATTGGGCCAATATCTTGTATCATAGCTAATTCTTCAGATGTCGCTTGTATTAAGTTATCAATTGTTTTATATTTTTTGGCTAAGATTTTTGACGCTTTTACACCTACATTTCTAATTCCTAACCCAGTAATTAATCTATATAAATCATTTTCTTTACTTTTATTAATACTATCTACTAAATTTTGAGCAAATTTAGTTCCGTTTTTCTTTAAGGAAGATATATCTTCAAAAGATAAATTATATATATCTGCAATATTATTTATTAATTTTTTCTCTAACAATTGTCCAATTATATTTTCTCCTAATCCTTCTATATTCATAGCTTCTCTTGAAACAAAATGGATTAAATTCCTACTTAGTTTTGCTGGACATTCTATGCCTGTGCATCTTATTGCCGCTTCTCCTTCTTGCCTTACTGCTGGTGCTCCACATACTGGGCATTGTTTTGGCATTCCAAATTCTTTTTCTTGTCCTGTTCTTTTATTTGTTTTTACTTCGACAATTTCAGGTATTACATCACCAGCTTTTTGTATAACTACTATATCTCCTATTTTTAAATCTTTTTCTTTTATAAAATCCTCATTATGAAGAGTTGTTTTTGATATTGTAGAACCTGCTACTTTTACTGGTTCTAAAATTGCCATTGGAGTTATTGCTCCTGTTCTTCCAACTTGACAAACAATGTCTTTTAATTTTGTTTCTTTTTTCTCTGGTGGATATTTATATGCTATTGCCCACCTTGGAGTTTTAGCAGTTGTTCCTAATAATTGTCTGAACTTTAAATTATCAACTTTTACAACTGCTCCATCTATGCCAAAACTTAAATTTTCTCTTTCTTCTCCTATTTTATTTATTGCTTGTTCAATTTCTTCTGTTGTTTTACATTCTATTCTAACTGGGTTTACATTGAAACCTAATTTTTCTAAATATTCTAATTCTTCAAAATGTGAATTAAATTCTTTTCCTTCAATTTTTTGAACATTAAAAATATATATATCTAATGGTCTTGTTTCTGTAATTTTGCTATCTAATTGTCTAAGTGAGCCTGCTGCCGCATTTCTGGCATTTGCAAATAGTTCTTCTTCATTTTCTTCTCTTTCTATGTTCATTTTTTCAAAGTCTTTTTTTGATATAAAAACTTCACCTCTAACGGTTATATCTATTTTTTCTTTTAATTCTTTTGGTATTGTTTTAATTGTTTTTAGGTTTTCTGTAACATCCTCTCCTACTAGCCCATTTCCTCTCGTTGCTCCTCTTACAAATTTGCCTTCTTTGTATTCTAATGCAGCAGATAAACCATCTATTTTAGTTTCTACCACAAATTTGTTATTTTTAATTTCATTTTCAGTTTCTTTTTCTTTTATTTTAATAATATATTCATTAACTTCTCCTATACTAAATACATCTTGTAGACTTTGTAATGGAACTTCATGTGTTACTTTTTTAAAACCTTCTTTTACATGCCCACCTACTTTTTGTGTTAGTGAATCTTTTTTTTGATATTCTGGATACTCTTTTTCTAAATTCCTTAGCTCTACCATTAGCATATCATATTCATAATCTGATATTTCTGGCTTGTCATCATCATAGTATTTTTGAGCATAATATTCTACTTGTTTTCTTAATTGTTCGATTTTTTCCTTGGCTTGCATTTTGTTCATCTTTGCACCTCTTTAATTGCTTTTTATTATTATATATTATATACAATCTATTAGAAAAAATAAAGTTATTTTTCAAATTTACTTAATGATTAGTTACTAGATAATGCTTTTTTGAGTTTAATATTTTGAAAATACTGATATATAAAT
>CARBKU010000103.1 GCA_948946035.1 uncultured Clostridia bacterium | reverse complement strand
AGAAAATGTGATACTTTATATAAAAGATAATGGAATAGGAATAAAAAAGGGAGAAATTACAAGAGTATTTGAAAAAGGCTTTACAGGAACAAATGGAAGGTGCCATCGGTAAAAAATCTACAGGGATTGGATTGTATCTATGTAAAAACCTATGTAATAAATTAGGAATAGCAATAGAGCTAAATTCAGTTCAAAATGAAGGAACAGAACTACGATTAGTATTTCCAAAAAGTAGTTATATAGATATAAAATAAAATTGCTATCTTGTTATATTTACAGAATAGTTTTTTTATAAGAAAGAAATCTTACGAAAATGTAAGATTTGTGTAAGGAAAATCGATAGGAATAATGGCTAAAATGGGGTTATAATTAAGTTAGCTGTTCGAGAGAAGCGAGTTACAGATAACTTATGCAATCAAACGACAGTGAGATTGTAAACATGGAAAGGAGCTTTTTATTATGGAAAAAGTATTAGAGGTAAAAAACATAGAGAAATACTATGGAAACAAATCAAATCTAACAAAAGCAATAGACAATATTAGTTTTACAGTAGAAAAAGGAGAATTTGTTGGAATTATGGGTGCGAGTGGATCTGGAAAAAGTACACTTTTAAATGTAATTTCAACAATAGACAGAGTAACAGCAGGACATATTATTGTTAATGGCGAAGATATTACAAAACTAAAAGGAAACAAATTAAATAAGTTTAGGAGAGAGGAATTAGGTTTTATTTTTCAAGACTTTAATTTATTAGATACTCTTACAGCTTATGAAAATATAGCTTTAGCACTAACAATTCAAAAAGTAAATGCAAGAGAAATTGATAAAAGGGTAAATGTAATCGCAGAAAAGTTAGGAATTAAAGAAATTCTTAAAAAATATCCTTATCAAGTATCTGGAGGGCAAAAACAAAGAATTGCATCTGCAAGAGCAATTATAACAAACCCTAAATTAGTATTAGCAGATGAGCCAACAGGTGCATTAGATTCAAAATCAGCAAGACAATTACTAGAAAACTTTGAATTTTTAAATCAAAAAATGAGTGCTACTATTCTAATGGTTACACATGATGCTTTTACCGCTTCTTATGCAAATAGAATTTTATTCATCAAAGATGGAAAAATCTTTAATGAAATAATTAAAGGAAATGATACAAGAAAACAATTCTTTGAAAAGATAATTGAGGTGCAAACACTTCTTGGAGGTGATTTGAACGATGTTATTTAAGTTATCTTGGAATAATATGAAAAAAAGTATAAAAGATTATGCCATATATTTTTTAACATTAGTATTAGGTGTAGCAATCTTTTATATGTTTAATTCAATAGACAGTCAACAAGCTATGCTACAGGTAACACAATCACAAAGAGAAATTATAAAGTTAATGATAACAATGCTAGGTTTTGTATCAGTATTTGTTGCAGTTGTACTTGGATTACTTATTGTGTATGCTAATAATTTTTTGATAAACCGAAGAAAAAAAGAATTTGGAATTTATATGACACTTGGAATGGGAAAAAGACAAATATCTAAAATAATACTAATGGAAACTATATTTGTTGGAGTAATTTCACTTGCAGTTGGACTTGTGGTAGGAGTATTTGCATCACAATTTATGTCAATATTAGTTGCAAAGATGTTTGAGGCAGATATGAGTGAATTTCAATTTGTATTTTCAAAAGATGCTTGTATTAAAACTTGTATTTACTTTGCAGTAATGTATGTTGCAGTAATGTTATTTAATACATATACAGTTTCAAAATATAAATTAATTAACTTATTAAATGCAAGTAAGAAAAATGAAAAAGTAAAAATTAAAAATCCGTTTCTTTGTATATTAGTATTTTTTGTAGTAGCAACAATATTAGGTTATGCTTATTGGAAAGTAACAGTAGATTTTGGTAGATTAACAACAGCAGATAAACTATTACCACCAATACTTATGGGGATTATTAGTACAATCTTAATTTTTTGGTCTTTATCAGGTTTTATAATACAAGTAGTTCAAAAAATGAAAAATACATATTTAAAAGGTACAAATATGTTTGTATTAAGACAAATAAATAACAAAATTAATACGATGGTAGCAAGTATGAGTGTTATTTGCTTAATGTTATTTATGACAATTTCTATACTTTCTTCAAGTTTAGCATTAAGAAATACAATGCAAAGAGAATTAATAGAAATGACACCAGTAGACTTAAATTTATATAAAACAGCAAATTTAAAAGAAAGTTATATGAAATATGGAAGAGAAGTAAAAACAACAAAAGAGCAAAGAGATGATTCAAGAATTTCAATACAAGAAACATTAAAAAATAATAAATTAGACATGAAAGTTCTAAAAGATATTATAGAAATACAAATATATGCTACAAATGATTTGACATGGAAGGATTTTCTGGCAGATAAATATGAAGAAATAAAAGCAGAATTTCCAGATCTTAATTATAATATGCCAGAAGACATTGTTAAAATATCAGATTATAATAAACTAGCAAGACTATATGGAATAAATGAATATGAACTAAATGATAATGAATATATTATGCTTTGTAATTTTGCTTCACAGGAAAATATAAGAAACAAAGTATTAGAAGATAGAAAAAATCCTTTAATGATTGCGGGTAAAGAATATAATACAAAATATAATGAATGTAAAGATGGATTTGTAGTAATGTCAACTAGTCATACAAATCAAGGAATTATATTAGTACCAGATAACTGTTCATTAACAGAAGATATGAAGGTAAGATATTTATTTGCAGCAAATTATAATGCAAATACAGATGAAGAAAAACAAGAAATAGAAAAGATATTTGCAAGTGGTGATTCTGGATTTATACAAAATTTATCAAGTAATGGACTAGATATAGATGGAATGACAAAAATATCTATTATGGAGGCAAGTGTAGGATTAGCAACTATTATAACATTTATAGCAATTTATTTAGGAGTAATATTTCTAATTGCAAGTTCAGCAATTCTTGCCTTGAAACAATTAACAGATGCTTCAGATAATAAACAAAGATATACTATTTTGAGAAAAATAGGTTGTGATGAAAAAATGATAAACAAATCATTATTTAGACAAATAGGAATATTTTTTGGATTACCATTATTACTTGCAATTATACATTCAATATTTGGAATAAAATTTGCAGTAGAAATGATGTCAGGTTTAGCAAGTGAAAAAGACTTATTGCCATCAGCAGCCGCCACAGTAATTATTATAGGAGTTATATATGGAGCATATTTCTTGGCTACATACTTTGGAAGTAAAAACATCATTAAAGAGGAGGAATAAATATGTTTGGAATCCTTAAAATGATATTTTTAGGTATAATAACTCTAGTAATAATATTATGGATTACAATTTTTAATATAGGAATAGGAGAAAATCCAAAAGACAAAATTATAAACACTTATGATTCATTTATTCAAAGTTTTGATACAGCAGGTTTAACAAGTAATTGGAAATTAAAAGGCAAAAGAAAATATGGAGTAGATAAATATGTTGGAACATATTTAGCAAATTATGATAATTATTCAGGCGAAGAAACAATATTTGGTGGAACTGCTATTTCAAGAAAAAATGGAGATCATATAAAACTAAAAATAAAAATTGAAAAAGAAAGTGGTAATATCAATATAATTGCTAAACTAGGAAATAATGAAACTACTTTAATAAATGATACAGGAGAATATGAAGATAATATATATGTCAGCGGAGTTAGTTATTATTTAACTATAAAATTAGATGATTTTAAGGGAAATATTGATATTATAGCAGAGTAGGAGAAGATTAAGATGGATAGTATAAAAGAAAAAATGCCAATAATTATAGCAGTTATTGTAGCAATAGCAATATGTGGCATAGCATTCTATTTTCTTGAAAACTATGAATCAGTATATTTTACTCAAATAGATAATACTAAAATTCAAAGTATTTCAGCAACAGATGAGATGAAGTATGAATATACTTTAGATTGTTACAATGAAAATGGAAATAAAAAAGAAATAAAATTTAAAACGAGTAGAGAACTAAGAGAAGCAGCTTTTCTAATGTTGGAAGTAAGAACTTTTGGAGTTCATTCGTGGAAAGAAGTACAAGCAAATGAATTACCAGAGAAAGTAAAAACAGCTTTAAATATAGAATAAGGAGGATTATAATGCCTAAAAACATAAATTGGGATGGAGTAATCCAATCAATAAATGATTTTTGGCTACCAATATTAGGAGTTGGTGGAATAATAGTCGTAATAGTAATTATTGCAGTAATTTATAAAAAATGGAAAGAAAAGAATGAATAAAAAGTAGTAAAAGAGGTGGTAAAGATGAAGAAATTTTTAAAAATAGTATTTTTTATAACATTGATAATAACAAGTATAGCATTGCTATTTGTAGGAAATGGATATAAAATGTATAAAGATGCAATACAAGAAATAAGTATAGAAGATAAAATAAAAGAAATAAAAAGCAAAGAAAACTATACAGAAATTTCAGACTTACCACAAAATTATATCAATGCAGTATTATCAGTAGAAGATCATAGATTTTATAATCATTGTGGAATAGATTTAATTGCAATAGGTAGAGCAACAATAAATGATATAATAGCTATGGAGTTTGTAGAAGGTGGAAGTACAATAACACAGCAATTAGCAAAAAATATATATTTTACACAAGACAAGAAATTTGAAAGAAAAATAGCAGAAGTATTTATGGCATTTAAGATAGAAAATAAATGTGAAAAAGATGAAATATTAGAATTATACTTAAATACAAGTTATTTTGGAGATGGATATTATACTGTAAGGGAAGCAAGTTTAGGATATTTTAGAAAAGAACCAAATCAGATGACAGATTATGAAGCAATTATGCTTGCAGGGATACCTAATGCACCATCAGTGTATGCACCAACAAAAAATCCAGAATTAGCAAAACAAAGACAAAAACAAGTAATAAATAAAATGATAGAGTATAAATATCTTACACAAAGTGAAGCAAATAAAATATTAAAACAGGAATAAAAGAAGTGCTAATTGTAGAATAAGCAATTAGCTTAGAACATCCTCTTTTATTTTCAAGGAGAACTACTTGTAAAAGGTAGTTCTCACAAGATTATTAAATAGTAATTAGTTATAAAAAATAGACTAATTAAATAACACAAAGATTTAATAATCAATGTGGTAAAAATACACAATGAATAATTAATGTTAATAGAACGAAAGGAGTAGTGAATATGAGCATTTTAGGTAATATCTTATGGTTTATCTTTGGAGGTTTTTTAAGTGGGATTTCTTGGTGTATATCAGGTCTTAATAAAAATTGTCCAAAAAAGTGTTGACAATCCAAATATAAAAAAAGAAATTAATCAAAAAGAAAAATATTTGTATATAAG
>CARBKU010000102.1 GCA_948946035.1 uncultured Clostridia bacterium | reverse complement strand
TGCTATTCCAAATCTTTCTTCTGATGGAAGGTATTTTTCTTTGCTTTTTAAATAGGGATTTAAATGAATTTTCTCTATACTGATGTCTAAAAATGTTTCAATAAAATCTTGTATTATATCCAAATTTTCTTTTGAATTTAACACTTTTCTTAATACAAAGTTACTGTTTGAAATAAAATTTCTATTCATGATTTTAAGTTAAGTAAAAAACTTTTCCTCCTTGTTTTTATTTTTTAATTATATAATTTATTCAAGTATATTTGTTTACATTGTTGTTTGTCAATACAATTATTTGTTTTTTTATATTTTTCATCGCAATTTTCGACAAAAATATAGAATGTATGACTTAATTATAACAAATTAAGCCATGCATTCCTCTTTTTCTATATATTCTACTAATTGTTCAATGCTCTCTTTTGGTGTTGAAGCTCCTGCCATTATGCCTATAACATTATATTTTTTAATTTTTATTTTATTTAGCTCATCTACTGTTTCTATGTGATATGCATTTTTACAGTTTAGTTTTGCTATTTCGTATAATTTAGTTGTATTTGAACTGTTTTTTCCTCCTATAATAATCATAAATTCAACTTTTTTTGATAGTTCTTCTGTTTCCTTTTGTCTTATTTCTGTTGCTCTACATATGGTATTTTTGACAATAATTTTTGTAGTTTTATCTAACTTTTCTCTTAAAACGTTTTCTATATTTATGAATTTTTTTACATTAAATGTGGTTTGTGCAATTATTAATAATTTTTTTAGTTTAGTTTTCTTAAAATATTCAATAGCATCTTCTATATCTCTTTCTTCTTCTATTATAAAAGATTTTTGTCCGCAAAAACTAATTGTTCCAATGTTTTCTGGATGATTTCTTTTTCCACATAAAAATATAAAATATTCATTTTCTGAGTATTTGCTTGCTATTTTATGGACTTTTTCAACTTTTGGACAAGTAAAATCTTTTATTTTAATTCCTTTTTTTTCTGCATTTTCATATATGTTTTTTGGTATTCCATGAGCTCTAATTATTAGCTTTGAATTAGCATTTTCTACTTGTTTATAATCTTCTATGAATTTTATTCCTTTTTTTTCTAGTTCATTAATAACTTGCTTATTGTGTACTAATTCTCCTAAACAATATATTTCACTCTCACTATTTTTTATTTGCTTATTTGCACCTTCAATTGCTCTTTGAACTCCATAACAAAATCCTGCTGTTTTTCCAATCAATATTTCCATAAAAACCCTTCCTTATTTTAAATCATAGATAATATTTCTTGTTTTAATGTTTCTAACATTTTATCTTGATGTACTTTTTTTATAATTTCTCCTTTTTTAAATAGCAATGCCTCATTTATTCCTCCAGCAATTCCAATATCAGCTTGCCTTGCCTCTCCTGGTCCATTTACACTACATCCCATTACAGCTACTGTAATGTTTGATTCTATTGTTTGTAGAAATTCTTCTACTTGTTTTGCTATAGGAATTAAATCTATTCGTGTTCTTCCACATGTTGGACATGCTATTAATGTTGGTGTATTGTTGTATAAATTACAATCTTTTAATATTTCTTTTACTACTTTTATTTCTTTTACTGGATCATCTGATAATGACACTCTAATAGTGTCTCCTATTCCTTGTCGTAATAGATATCCTAAACCTATACTAGATTTTATTGTACCACTAAATTCTGTTCCCGCTTCTGTAATTCCTAAGTGTAATGGACAATTGAATTCTTTTGATGCCTTTTCGTAACTTTCTATACATAAATCTATATCTGATGCTTTCAATGCAATTAAATAGTCATAAAAGTCTAATTTTTCTAATATTTCTATATGTCTTCTAGCACTTTCTAACATAGCATCAGCTGTTGGTTTTCCCCCATATTTTTCTAGCAAATCTTTTTCTAATGAACCAGCATTTATTCCTATTCTTATTGGTATTTTTTTCTCTTTGCATTTTTCAACTACAATTTTTACTCTTTCTTCTGAACCTATGTTTCCTGGATTTATTCTTACTTTATCTACTCCTGATTCTATTGCTTGTAACGCTATTTTATAATCGTAATGTATATCTGCTACTATTGGTATATTGATTTTTGATTTTATTTCTTGTATTGCTTTTGCATCTTCTATATCTAAACATGCTACTCTTACAATTTCACATCCAACTTCTTGTAATTTTTTAATTTGATTTACTGTTGATTCTATGTCTTTTGTTTTTGTATTGCACATTGATTGGATTACTACTTTGTTTTGTCCTCCTATTACTACATTTCCTACTTTTATTTGCTTTGTATCTTTTCTACCCATTTTTATCATTCCTTATTATTTGTAATAATGATTTTATTTACATAAATTAAAAGTAGACTAATCTATTATAGATGTCTACTTCTAAATTTTATTTGTCAGCTATATAATAACCTACTCCTCTTTTTGTCATTAAAATTTTTGGCATAGAAGTATCTCTTTCTATTTTTTCTCTGATTCTTCTTACTGTAACATCTACTGTTCGTATATCACCATAATATTCATATCCCCATACTTTTTCTAATAGTGTCTCTCTTGTTACTACTTGCTCTGGTTGAGAAGCTAAAAATTTTAATACTTCGAATTCTCTTAATGTAAGGTCTATTACTTCACCTCTTACTTTTACTTCGAATTTGTCTAAATCTAATTGTAGGTCTCCTACAAAAATTCTGTTTTCTTTTTGTTTGTTTTCGTTTGTTTGGCTTACTGTTTGTATTTCACTTACTACTTCTATTTTTCTTAAATTTGCTTTTACTCTTGCAACTAATTCTCTTACACTAAATGGCTTTGTTATATAGTCATCTGCTCCTAATTCTAATCCTAAGATTTTGTCAATTTCGCTGTCTTTTGCAGTTAACATTATTATTGGAACATTTAATGAATTTTTTATTCTTTTACAGACTGATAAACCATCTAATTTTGGTAACATTATGTCTAATAGTATTAAATCTGGCTTTTCTTCTAATGCCATATCAATAGCAGTTACTCCATCACTTGCTTCTATGGTATTGTATCCTTCCTTTTGTAGATTGTATACTAATATGTCTACTATTGGTTGCTCATCGTCAACTATTAATATTGTTCTTGCCTCTTTTTCAATTTCATTATCCACAAAAATTCCGCCTTTCTTTATTTAGCTTTATTTTGATAGTATAGTTATATCATAAATATTTTTAATATACAAGTTTTTTATTTAATTTTCTTTTTTATTTCTTCTAGCGCGGTTGCTAGTTGGTCTGGACATGATGTCCCTTTCATCCCACATTGTATTCCTTTTAACCTTTTTATTGCTTCATTAATTTGCATACCTTCAATTAATTTTGATACTCCAACTGTGTTTCCTGCACATCCTCCTTGTATTGTTACCTTTTTTATGCTCTCTCCTTCAATTTCAATTATCATTTCTTGTGAACATACCTTTTCACTAGGTGTATATCTGTATTCCATTTTTCTCTCCTTTATTTTTTTACAAATTTTATTTCTCGTCAACAGCTTTTCTTGTTTACAAATTCGTCCCTCATTTGTATAAGTTATCTGTAAGACTCGAAATTTCATTTCTCGTCAACAGCTAACTTAACATGTACAGCATCTAGTTGCTCCTTTTCTACTTGTGATGGCGCTTTCATTAGTAAGTCTCTTGCTTTTTTGTTTTTTGGGAATGCTATTATTTCTCTTATGTTTTGTGAGTTTGCTATTAACATTACTATTCTGTCTACTCCTGGTGCTGCTCCTGCATGTGGTGGCGTTCCATATTGGAATGCGTTGTATAATGCTCCAAATCTTTCTTTTATGTCTTCTTCTGTATAACCTGCTATTTCAAATGCTTTTATCATAATTTCTGGATTGTGGTTTCTTACTGCTCCTGATGCCATTTCGTATCCATTACATACTAAGTCATATTGATATGCTTTTATGTCTAATGGGTCTTTATTTTCTAATGCTTCTAGCCCTCCTTGTGGCATTGAAAATGGATTATGGCAAAAGTCAATGGCTCCTTCTTCTGATAATTCATACATTGGAAAGTCTACAATAAAACAGAATTTATATACATTTTTTTCTATTAAGTCTAATCTTTTTCCTAATTCTATTCTAATTAGTCCAGTAATTTTTTGTGATTTTTCGAATTCATCTGCTATAAAGAAAATGCTATCTCCATTTTTTACATTGTAATTTTTTTGAAGTTCTTCTTTTATTTCATCTGTTATAAATTTAGAAATTCCACCTGATACAAGTCCTTCTTTTTCTATTTTTACCCATGCTAGTCCTTTTGCTCCTACTTCTTCTGTTGTAGCATATTCTCCCATTTTATCGAAGAATTTTCTTCCTTGTTCTGCTCCATTTGGTACTACAATTGCTTTTATTGTCTTATTTTTGAAAGCATTAAATTCTGAATTTTTAAATACTTCTGTTACATCTTGTATAATTAATGGGTTTCTTAAGTCTGGTTTGTCGATTCCGTATTTTTCCATTGCTTCTTTATATGGAATTTTTATAAATGGTCCTTCATCAACTTTCCAGTTTGTAAATTTTTTGAATGTATATGGTATTACTTCTTCTATTATTTTAAATACATCTTCTTGAGTTGCAAAACTCATTTCGAAATCTAATTGATAAAATTCCCCTGGTGCTCTATCTGCTCTTGGGTCTTCATCTCTGAAGCATGGTGCTATTTGATAATATTTATTAAATCCTGATACCATTAGTAATTGTTTAAATTGTTGTGGCGCTTGTGGAAGAGCATAAAATTCTCCTGGATTTAGCCTACTTGGAACTAAATAATCTCTTGCTCCTTCTGGTGATGAATTGGCTAAAATTGGAGTTTGTATTTCTGTAAAATTCAATTCGTCCATTTTATCTCGTAATGTTTTTAAAATTTTTGATCTTAGTATAATGTTATTGTGAATTTTTTCGTTTCTTAAATCTAAAAATCTATATTCTAATCTTAAATCTTCTCTTACTTCTTGGTCTGTATTTATTTCAAATGGAAGTATGTTTTTACATTTTCCTAGTATTTCTATTTTTTTTGCAATTACTTCTATTTCTCCTGTTGGAATTTTTGTATTTTTGCTACTTCTTTCCACTACTTTTCCGCATAATGTTGATACAACTTTCAGTTGTTAATTCTTTTGCTTCTTCTTGAAGTTTTTCGTCATTTATTACTATTTGTGTAATTCCATTTTCATCTCTTAGGTCTATAAATATCATTCCTCCTAAGTTTCTTATCTTTTGTATCCAACCAGATAATTCTACTTCTTTCTCTTTGTCATTTATAGTTAATTCTCCACAATTTTTTGTTCTGTACATTTCTCTCCTCCATATTAATCTAATTATGATTTATATAATAACATATTTTTTGTTAAATATCAATTTTATTAAAATTTTTTAAGTTTCGACTTTTTACAAGAGTAGGTTATAATATA
>CARBKU010000101.1 GCA_948946035.1 uncultured Clostridia bacterium | reverse complement strand
TTTTATAGAGATAATTTTATGCATTTAGGGTATCATAATCAAAAATTATTGACATCTATATAAATCAATATAATATAAAAAAGCTAATATATACATTATATATTAACTTTTTTGAGATAGTTTATTTTCATTTTTTCATTATCTTCTTCTATAATTTCCACACAAGCAACCTGTTCTTCCATTCATATTTGAATTAGGAATTACATTAATTCGTGCATTAAGTAAATTATTTGAATTGCAACCATCATTATTATTACAACAACAATTATTATTGTTATTATTAGAACAACCACAACCATTATTGTTATTACTATTTGAGCGATTACAATTATTATTTGACAAAGCATTTAAGGTTAAAATTCCATTTGCTCCATTATTCTGATATGTAGAATCAATAGTAATAATATCATTTGACATCTGTGAACACAGATTATCTTGATTACAATTTCTACATCTACAATTTTCTGAATTTTCTATTCTTTGTAAAATCTTACAAATTAAACAAACAACTATTGCTGTTAAAAAACTAATAATTGTATAAACAATTGTTGCAATTAAAAAATTTAAGTTGTTTATTATAAATGTTACAATTAGGAAAATTGCAAATATAATCCCTGCAACTAATGGAGGACATCTCAATATTTTTTGTAAAGCTATGGAAATTATAATTGTTGCTATTGGTAAAGCAAAAAATATAAGTAAAATGTTCATATATAATTCTCCTTTTCTAATTTTACTATATTTTATGCTTTACCTATTAATTTGTTACTTATTAAGCCTATTATGACTTTTTAATTATAATCTACATTTAATAGATATAATCCTTGTGGTGGAAGTGTCTTTCCAGCATTTTCTCTATTTTTTGATCTTATTATTTTTTCTATATCTTCTGGCCATATTTTTTCAAGCCCGACTTCTACTAATGTTCCAGCAATAATTCTAACCATATTATATAAAAATCCATTTCCTGTTAATTCAATATATATTTTTTCTTCTGGCATTTTTATTACTTCTGCTTTATATATTGTTCTTATACTACTTTTACTGCTTGTTCCACTGGCTCTAAATGCTTTAAAGTCATGCTCTCCTTCAAAAAATTTGACCGCTTCTTGCATTTTATTTACATTTAGTTTTATAGGAATATGTGTTTCTAAATTTCTGTAAATTGCAGTTCCATATTTTGAGTTATTAATAATATATCTGTATGTTTTCTTTTTGCAATTTAGTCTACTATGAAATCTTTCGTCTACTTCTTCAGCAGATTTTATTAGTATTGACTTTTTTATGTTTGAATTAATTGCAATTGCAAATTTGTCAATTGGAATTTTAGAGTTTGTCTTAAAATTTGCTACTTGACCTATAGCATGAACTCCCCTATCTGTTCTACCTGAAGCCATTAATTCTACTTCTTCACCTGTTATTTGTTTAATTGTTTCTTCTATTGTACCTTGTATATTAAGCTTATCATGTTGTCTCTGCCATCCATTAAAATCTTTTCCATCATATTCTATTACTAATTTTATATTTCTCATTATTTCGTGCCTTCCTTATTCACTTATTGATTATAACTTAGAAGGTATATATACTTTTTAAACTAGTATATATACCTTCTAAGTTACTATCAATAATAATTTATTATTTAACTTTCTATTCTATTCTTTATCTTCTTTATTTTCTTCTTTGACCTCTTGTGACGTTTCTTTTCTTTTTTCTTTTAATTTTTTAACTGCATTTATTCGTTCTTTCTTTTCTACTGTAAATCTTTTTGTTACTACATTACTAATTAATATCTTTTTTAATACATCTTCTCTTAAATCTGCAATAAGTGTACCATCTTTTGCAACTGATATTTTTCCAGTTTCTTCAGATACTATAATAACTATACTGTCTGATTCTTTAGATATTCCTATTGCTGCCCTATGTCTAGTTCCTAACTCTTTTGCAATGTCGTTGTCATCAGATAGTGGCAAAACACATGCTGCTGACGCAATTTTATTTCCGGATATTATAACTGCTCCATCATGTAATGGTGTTTTTGGTTCAAATATATTTACTAATAATTGGGGTGAAACTTCTGCATTCATTGGAATACCTGTTGATATTATATCTTGTATTTGTATATCTCTTTCTATTACAATTAATGCTCCTGTTTTTGTTTTTGATAGTTCTTGTGCAGCAATTACTACTTTATATATGTCTTCTTTTGTTTTTGTTGCTAAGTCTTTATCTATTCCGAAAAATTTTGTTAATTTATTTGTTCCTAATTGTTCTAATCCTCTTCTTAATTCTGGTTGGAATATTACTATTACTGCTATTACTCCTAAATTCATTATTCCTGCTAATATCCAATTTAATATTCTTAAATTAAATAAACCACTAACCCATGTTGCTATTATTAATAATGCTATACCTTTTATTAGTTGCCATGCTCTTGAACCTTTAACAACTCTAAAAAAGCAGTATACTAAAAATATTACTATTGCCAAATCTATTATTAGGGTAATTAGTTCAAAGGGATTTTCTTGTAATGTTTTAATGTATCCTAGTATATTGTCTTTAAAAAAATTTTCCCAATTCATTCCTAAATTTATTACCATATTTTTCTCCTCTTATGCTATTAATGCATATATTAGTGTTCCTCCAGTTGCTAGTACCATTAATAATGCTAAAAATCCTGCCATTATCTTTACGAAAATTTTGCTTTTATCATGGTATTTTTTATTTGTTTTTTCTTTTACTAATTTTTCTTCCATTTTTCTATCTTTTTCCTTTCTGTATATTTTTTATTAATTTCATTATAACATATTAAATATTTTTTTCAATTATTTTTTTGCCTTTTCCATAACTTTCTATTACTTTTAAAATGGTTGGAATAGAATCTGTTTTATATTTAGAAATCTCAAAAATATTCTCAATTTCTTCTTTTGCAATTATCATTTTTTTATAATCATTTGCATGTATGAATGAAATGATATCTCCTTTTTTTACTATATCTCCAACCTTCTTATTTAAAACAATTCCAACACTTTTATCTATTTCATCTTCTTTTCTAATTCTACCAGCACCTAGTCTACAAGCTACCTTTCCAATTTCTTTTGCATCTATTTTAGTTATATATCCATCCTTATTACTATATACAGGTTCTATAATTGATGCTTTTTCAAATTTATCTGTATTTTCTAAATAACTAATATCTCCACCTTGCTTATTTACAAGTTGTTCAAACTTCTGATATGCTTTCCCATTATTTATATTTTGTAATAAAACTATTTTATTATTTTCAAGATTTTCTCCTAATCCTGCTAATTTCATCATATGGCTTCCTAGTTCTAATACAACTTGTTTTACGTCTTCTAACATTTCTCCTTTTAAAAATTTAATTGCCTCTATTACTTCTAAAGAATTTCCAATAGCTAAACCTAATGGTTCTTCCATATTAGTTAAAATACAAACTGTTTGTCTATTTGCAAGATTTCCTATATCTATCATTTTTCTTGATAGTTTCTCTCCACTTTCCATATTTTTCATAAAAGCACCACTTCCCACAGTTACATCCAAAACAATTTTTTGAGCCCCACTTGCAATCTTTTTACTCATAATGCTTGATGCAATTAATGGAATACTTTCTACACATGAAATGCTATCACGAAGTGCATATATCTTTTTATCTGCTGGTGCTAAATTTAATGTTTGGGAAATCATACTAATTCCAATATTTTTTACGTTTTGTATAAAATCTTCCATATCTATAGATGTTTTATACCCAGGAATTGATTCTAATTTATCAACTGTTCCACCTGTAAAACCTAAACCTCTACCAGACATTTTTGCAACTGGAACCCCTACTGATGCAACTAGTGGTAACAGTATTAATGAAACCTTATCTCCTACACCTCCTGTGGAATGTTTATCTACAATAATACTATTTAAATTTGATAAATCTAATATTTCTCCTGAATGTGCCATTGCTAAAGTTAGATTTGTTGTTTCTTCATTTGTCATTCCATTAATATATATTGCCATAATAAGTGCAGACATTTGATAGTCTGGTATTTTATTTTCTACGTATTCATTTATAAAAAACTCTATTTCTTCTTTTGTTAATTCTTTTTTATCTCTCTTTTTTTCAATAATATCTAAAATATTCATGTTTCCTCTTTCATTTTTATCTAAAATTCTTTGTAAAACTTATTCTGTGAATTGGACAAATTCCATATTGTTTAATTGCTGATATATGCTTTGCTGTCCCATATCCTTTATGATTTATAAAACCATATTGAGGATATATTTCGTCCCATTGTCTCATTATTCTATCTCTAGTAACTTTTGCAATTATTGATGCAGCTGCTATACTATAACATTTTGCATCTCCCTTTATAATTGATTCGTATGGAATTCCTCTTGTATTAATGTGTGTTAAAGCATCTACAATAATTAGGTCAGGTTTTATTTGTAAATCATCTATTACTTGTGTTAATCCTTGTTTTGTAGCATTTAATATATTTATATCGTCTATTATATTTTGATCAATTATTGCAACAGAATAACTTATTGCCTCTTCTATAATTATATCATATAATTTTTCCCTCTTTTTTTCTGAAACTTTTTTTGAATCGTTAATTCCCTCTATCATTGAATCTTTTGGCATTATTACTCCTGCTATTACTACTGGCCCTGCTAAAGGTCCTCTCCCTGCTTCATCTATTCCACATATATTATTAAATCCTTTTTCATATAAATCTTTTTCCATCTCTTTTAAATTTGTTAATCTTTCTATTTCCTTGTCTTTCATTACTTTTCCTTCTTTTTTATTTTTCTAAATTTGTTAATGAATACTTACCTTCATATCCTTTTGTATTATATATTTCTACATTTATTTCTTCTTCGTTAAATTCTAATAAGTATTTTTCTTTTTTAGATTCGTCTAATTCAATTTTGTTAAGTCCCCAATTTTCTAATGTTTCTTTTGTAATAACATAGCATTTTTCTATTGGTATGCTTGAGTCTATTCCTGTTAATCCCATATCACTTGCCTTTTGTAATTTGCCATTTGTTTCGTATACTTCTTTTTTTATTTGTTCGATTTTTGTTTCATCTGTTTCTTTTCCAATTTTAAAGCTTGCATCTTCTACATATTCTCTTGCTTTTGCTTCTATTAGTAACATGTTAGTTTTTAGTTCTTCTAGTTTTACGTGCTTCATACTATCCATTCCAGAATAAATACCTATTCCAGCTATTATTAGTAAAATAATTACTGTTACTACTAATATTAATAAGGTAACTCCTTTTTGATTTTGTTTTATTTCTATTTTGCTCATTAAAATTCCTCCAAATTAATTAATTTTGCTATTTTATATTATAATTTTAATTTATTTTTTTTTCAACTCTTTTAATGCAAATTCTTTTACGAATTGTTATTAGATAATACTTTTACTAATATTATTCTATTAAAATTCTGATATATAAATATTTC
>CARBKU010000100.1 GCA_948946035.1 uncultured Clostridia bacterium | reverse complement strand
TATATTGTTTTTTGAAAAGTTTTTAATATAATCAAATTTTTCACTTTTTTCTAAGTTCCTGTGAATGTTAGATAAAGCGTAATTTTCAACATTTTCTAAAGCAATTCTTCGTAATTCATTTAAAGTACTTAATTTAGGTAAAAATAAATTATCATCCAAATCTATTTCTATATTTTCAAATTCATAAGGTGTAGATGAAGTTTTGGATATTTGTTTTATAATGGTTTCTTTATCTAAGGGTCTATTTTTAGCATCTAATGGGTTAGTGTCTATTTGATAATTAATGTTTAAGTCTTTATATATTTCTAAATTTGAAGAACTTTTTACTAATATAGAAATTGGCAAATTGTTTTTTATTGTTACCTTGCAATTTAAAGGTATTTTTTTGTTTTCTTTTTTATAACTTTCTTTTGCAAATGTTGTTAAAGCTTTAGATGAAATTTTGTAGATTTTATCACCTAAATTTATATTTCCTTTCATTCTACCAATTGTAACAGTTTGTCCAATAATTGGAGATGTGATGTTTTTTTTGTAGTCCATTAATTCAGAAATTGTATATGTTCCATTTTCTTTCTGTAATGAAATTGTATCTCCAATTTCTATTTTTTCTTGAAGCTTTAATGTTATTAAACCTTTAGATTTGTTGTATTTTTCTACAAAACCTAAAAATAATCCCATATTATTAGGTTTTTCTTTATAAACAAGATTTTTATTAGGTTCTTTTTCTAAATGACCACAAGAAGACATTCCGCGGTTAAATACTTGCATTAATTGCTTTTTATCATTTTCATCTACTGAATAATTTTCATTTGATAAAGCTAAATCTATATATTTACGGTAAATTCTAGTAACAGTTGCAACATATTCTGGAGATTTCATTCTACCTTCAATTTTTAAACAGTTAACACCAGACTTAACAAAAAAAGGTAAATATTCTAAACCACATAAATCACGTGTGCTTAAAAGGTAACCAGAATCAATTTTTTTGTCATTTTCTAACAAATCATAAGGTAATCTACATGGCTGAGCACATTTTCCACGATTTCCAGAACGGCCACCAATTATGCTAGAAAATAAACATTGTCCAGAATAAGAAACACATAAAGCACCATGAATAAAACATTCTAATTCAATACTGGTATTTTTTCGTATATATTCAATTTCATCAATAGAAAGTTCTCTTGATAAAACAACCCTCTTAAAACCAAGTTCTTGTAATTTTAGAGCACCATTTAAATTATGAATAGTCATTTGTGTACTTCCATGTATAGGTAAATCGGGAAAAGAATTAATCAATTTTTTTGCAAGTCCTAAATCTTGAACAATAATTGCATCAATTCCAAATTCATAAGCTTTTTTTGCTAGTTCAAAAGCTTGCTCAAATTCGTCATCTTTAATTAAAATGTTTAAAGTTAAATTAGTTTTAACACCTCGTAATTTTGCGTATTCAATTGCCTTTTGAAGTTCTTCTAAATCAAAATTAGTAGCAAATGCTCTTGCACTAAATAAATTAGCACCAAAATAAACACTATCAGCACCATTTTGAACAGCAGCTTTTAAGCATTCAAAATCTCCAACAGGTGATAATAAATCAATCATGATAAACCTCCATATAAAATATTGTAGCATAAAATATAAAATTTTTAAATGATTATTCTAATTTTGTTGACTATAAAAAATGCTAATGATATAATCAAGTCGAAAAATAGGATAAAAAGTAGATATATAAAAACGAAAGAGTTTAGGAGGAAAAACATATGGAAAAATTAAAAAGAATTCTATTTATTATAATGATTTTTACAATAATTGCATATAGTTTATTAGGCTTATTTAATAGGAATTCTTTTGCAGTATCTCAAACAATTAGTTCAAATATGAACTTATTAAATGATAGTACATACCCTGGGATAAAAGATAAAATTAATGCTTTAAAAGCAAAATACCCTAATTGGAATTTTAAAATATTATATACAGATTTAGATTGGAATGATGTTATTTTAAACGAATATGTTGGACATAATTCAGGACCAAGAAATATGATACAAGCAATTGGAAGTTACCAAGGAGCATGGATTTGTCCAGCTTGTACATATAAAAATGGAAGTTGGCGTTGTGCATCACAAGATGCTATAAAATATGTTATGGATCCACGTAATTTTTTAAATGAAACAGATATATTTCAATTTGAAGAATTAACAAATAATACAGCTAGTAAAGATGCAATAAAAGCAATTGTAAATGGTACTTTTTTACAAGGACATGCTACAGAGATTTTAAATTCAGCTAATAACACAGGGATTAATGCTTATTATATTGTAGCTAGATTAATACAAGAACAATCAAGAAATGGTTCAGTTTTATCAGATGGGTCAAAAGGTTATTTTAATCCATTTAATATTCAAGCTACTGGTAATTCAGATGCAGAAGTAATAAATAATGGTATAAATTATGCGAAATCACAAGGATGGGACACTTTAGAAAAAGGTATTACTGGAGGAATTAGTTTTTTATCTAAAGAATATATAAAAAAGGGACAAAATACATTATATTTACAAAAATTTGATGTTGAAAATTCAGCTAATGGCTTGTATTGGCATCAATATATGCAAAATTTAATGGCATCATACAGTGAAGGTAAGACTTTAAGAAAAACATATGAAGATATTAATGCTGTAAGTTCTTCTCATACTTTTGTTATACCAGTTTATAAAAATATGCCAGTTAAAGTTTGTGCTAAGCCTAATAGTGACAGTACATCATCTCTATCTGGAGATATTGTTAAAGTTAATGTGACAAGTTCGCTTAATTTAAGAAATGCTCCAAATGGAACTGTTATTGGATATTTATATAAGGATGAAATTGTAACTAGAATACAAAAGGCTACTTCTAGAAATGGTAAAACTTATTGGGATAAAGTTAGAAAATCTGATGGTACAGAAGGTTATGTTGCAAGAGAGACTGATATTGATGAAGGGCAATATAAATTGTACTTAGTTCCAGTAAATGATGGTAATAGTTCTACATCAGATACTCATACTCTAAAGGAAATTAATACAGAAAATATTAAAGTTAAAAATTCTAATAAAGAAATTACAGTAACTCCAGATGTAACAGTAGAAGATATTATTAATGCATTAGGAAATGTTTCAGTTAAAGATAAAAATGGAAATAGTATTTTTGGTAAAACAAAAATTGGAACAGATGCTACAATTAATGGTAATTATAAAGTAATAAAAAAAGGTGACGTCAATGGAGATGGAAGTGTAAACTCAGCAGATTTATTAGCAGTACAAAAACATCTACTTGGTGTAAAGAATCTTATGAATACAATATATGGAGCTGGAGCTGATGTAAATCAAGATGGAAATATCAATTCTGCAGATTTATTAAAAATACAAAAATATTTATTGAAAGTATCAAATATTGATATATAGCGAGAGGAGAAGTTAGATGAAAAGGAATTTAAGATTATTTATTATTATTTTTGTTTCATTTTTAATGTTTTTTTTATTGAATGTAAAACCAGTAAATGCGGCAAGTGCAAATATTTCTGGAAAGACATCTGCACAAAAAGGAGAAAGTGTTACAATTACAGCATCAGTTAATGCTGGTGCATGGAATTTAACATTGTCAGGAGCAGGACAATCTGTACAACTAGTAGGGCAAACAAATACAACAGGTAATGCATCAGATTCAAAAAGTATAACATTTGTAGCAAATTCAGATACAACATTTACTTTAACAGGGGACATAACAGATTATAATGAGGAAATACCTAGGAATGTTTCAAAATCTACAACAGTAAAAGTTAGTGAAAAAACTCAATCAGTTCCTACTCAAACAAATAATAATCAAAGTCAAAATGCTACTAATAACAACAATAACAAAAAATCAAACAATGCAAATTTAAGTAATTTAGGAATTAGACCAAATGACTTTTCAGGATTTAAAGCTTGGACAACAACATACAATGTAACAGTACCAGAAAATGTAGGAACAATAGAGGTCTATGCAAAAGCACAAGACTCAAAAGCAAAAGTAACAGGAATAGGAAAAAAGCAACTACAAAAAGGAAAGAATATTGCATCAGTAATAGTAACAGCAGAAGATGGAACAAAGAAAACATATACAATAAATATAACTAGAAAAGAAGAAACAACAGAAAATAAGGAAGACGAACAAGAAGAAAATACAGATGGAGAAGGGGCAGAAGTAACAGAAGAAATAAAAGCAAATGGTCTATTAGAATTAAATATAGGAGATTTAAACTTATCTCCAGAATTCCAAAGTGATATATATGAATATACTGTAAAATATACAGGTGAAGATACAAGATTAGACATAAATACAGTAGCTACTAATGAAGATTATGCAATAGAAATTATAGGAAATGAAGATTTAAAAGAAGGTGAAAACCTTATAACAATTTTAGTATCAGATTTAGAAGGAAATAATATAGCAAATTATCAGATAACTGTAATCAAGAGCTTGATTGATGAAGAAGAATTACTACAACAATTGCAAAGGGAAAAAGAAGAAAAGAAAGATAAAATGATAATGATTGGTTGTGTAGTAGCAATTGTATTGGCTATAATAATTATTTTTATAATACTACGTAAAAGAAATAGAGAAGAATATACTAACGAGTATTCAAGAGCAAATAACAGAAAAAATAATCAATTAGAAGATTTTGATGAAAATATGAGATATAAAGGTAACAGTAGAAATAGACAAAACAAAAGAGCAGATAAGGAAGAATATTCTTATAATTACAGCAAAATGTATGACGATGATTCAAATAAAAGAAAAAATAGAGGAAAAAGATTTAAATAAAATAAAGAACTCCTAAATTAAGGAGTTCTTTATGAATTAGTCAATTAATCGACTAATTTAATAGGTATAAGGATTAGCAACATCCTCCTCTACCACCACCACAACAGCAGCATATTAATAATATAAGGATTATAATCCAGCAGCAATCATCACCGAATCCGAATCCACCGCATCCTCTATTTTCTGGCATAGTCTAGACCTCCTTCCATTAATTAAATATGTTTCTCTTTTGTTGTTTCCTTTGTATGATATATCATATGAGAAAAATAAAAATGTGTTACACATTATAAAAAAAAGTAATAGAATTCTAAAATTTGTAAGTCAACTGCTTAAATATATATAACATTTTTTATTTTTAAAATTAAATCTTTTAATAACCCTTTAGGAGCGAGTAAATATCTTTAATAAAAGATGTTATAAATATTTAAGTGATTGCTTATAAAGTTTGAAAAATATGGGAAAATGTGTTAAAATAAGAGTATATGAGAAATTTTTTATTAGGGGAGGGATTTTATGAGTAAATTTGAAAATAATAAAACTAAACAAGAAGAGATAGAAGAATTAAAACAAAAACACATAATACAAGGTGTATTAGGTAGAAAAGAATTAGAATATGAGGCTCTTATACAAGCAGCACAAGATAGAAAAAACACAACAACAGAGGATATAGAAAAGAGAAAGAAAGAGATTCTTAGAGCTAAATTAGAAGAAGAAAAACAAA
>CARBKU010000099.1:2087-5587 GCA_948946035.1 uncultured Clostridia bacterium | reverse complement strand
TAATCTTAATATATATAATATCTTTAATTAAAATAAGGAGAAATATTATGAGAAAAGGATTACAAAATCTAGAAACAAATGAAAACAATAATTATAAAATAATAGCAGTTGATGACGAAGAAGGAATTGTTGATTCTTTATCAATATTCTTAAAAAGATCTGGTTACGAATACACAGGTGTAACAAATCCACAAGAAGCAATTGAAAAAGTAAAAAATGAACACTATGACTTAATGGTATTAGACTTCATAATGACACCATTCCATGGAGACCAAGTAGTTGAAGAAATCAGAAAATTTAATAAAGACTTATACATATTATTATTAACAGGTCATAAAGACCTAGCTCCACCTTTAGACACAATAAGAAGGTTAGACATTCAAGGATATTGTGAAAAAAGTGACAAATTCGACCAATTATTACTATTAATAGAATCTGGAATAAAATCCATAAAACAAATGAATGAAATAAAAAAAATAAATGGTAAATTATCAAATACATATGAAAAACTAGAAAATGCTTACCTAGAAAGTATCCAAACACTACGTTACACAGTAGAAGCTAAAGACACGTATACAAGAGGGCATTCAGATAGAGTCGCAGAATACTCTGTATTACTTGGAAAATATTTAGGTTTAGATGAATCTCAACTAAAAACGTTAAAAATAGGAGGTCTATTCCATGATGTAGGCAAAATTGGTGTACCTGATAGCATACTACAAAAAGAATCTAAACTAACAGATGAAGAATACTCAGAAATAAAAAATCATCCATCAATCGGGGCACACATATTATCGTCAGCAACCATATTTAAAGACATAATACCAATAGTAAAACACCATCATGAAAGATACGATGGACATGGATATCCAGGACAATTACAGGGAGAAAACATACCATACTTTGCTAGGATTACTGCAATAGCAGACACATTTGATGCAATGACATCAAAAAGAAGCTATCGTGATTCATTACCAATAGAAAAAGTTATTTCAGAATTTAATAGATGCAAAGGAACACAATTTGATGAAAAATTAGCTGATATATTCTTAAACGGCTTAGAAAATCACTTTGATGAAATCAAAGAAATTCAAGAAAAATATTAACATGATTTTGGGTATGGAGGAAGAAATCATGGATATTGAATATATTTTTTATACTCATATCCATGATTTTTATTTCTTTTTTAAACTTTCATAGAAAGTCCAACTTTTTGTCGTTCTTTATCAATTTTAATTACTTTTACTTTAATTATATCACCAACAGAAACAACTTCTGAAGGATTTTTAATAAATTTATCACTCATTTCAGAAATATGTACTAAACCATCATGTTTTACACCAATATCTACAAAAGCACCAAAATCTATAACATTTCTAATAGTTCCAGTCAAAACCATACCTTCTTTTAGATCTTCTAACTTTAGCACATCATTACGTAAAATAGGTTTTGGCATATCCTCTCGAGGGTCTCTTCCTGGTTTTGAAAGTTCATCTATAATATCTCCTAAGGTCATCTCTCCAACATTTAGTTCTTTTGCCATTGTACTTACATTAATAGCTTTCAATTTACTTCTAATCTCATCTATTTTCTCTTTATTTTTTAAATCATTTTTATCAAATCCTAAATTACTTAATAAAGTTTCTGCAACATCATAACTTTCTGGGTGAACAGCTGTAATTTCTAGTGGATTATCTCCATCTAATATTCTTAAAAATCCTGCACATTGTTCAAATGCTACTTTTCCCAATTTAGGTACTTTTAATAATTGTTTTCTATTTTTCAACTTTCCATTTTCATCTCTATATTTTACAATATTTTTAGCAATTGTATTATTAATTCCAGATACATAAGATAACAATGATGGTGTTGCAGTGTTTACATCTACTCCTACTTTATTAACACTATCTTCTACTACACCTGTAAGACTCTCTGCTAATCTTTTTTGATTAACATCATGTTGATATTGTCCAACACCTATAGCCTTTGGATCTATTTTTACAAGTTCTGCTAATGGGTCTTGAAGTCTTCTAGCTATTGAAATTGCCCCTCTTATTGATACATTTATATCTGGATATTCTTCTGTTGCAAGTTTTGATGCAGAATAAACAGATGCTCCCGCTTCACTAACAATTACATAATGAACAGGTCTTGATGCCTCTTTTATCATATCTGCAACAAACATCTCAGACTCTCTTGAAGCTGTACCATTTCCAATTGCAATCATATCTATTTTGTCTTTCTCTATCAATTTTAAAAGTTCATTTTTTGCACCTATTACATCATTTTGAGGTTCAGTTGGATATACTGTTGTATAATCTAAAACTTTACCAGTTTCATCAATAACAGCAATTTTGCAACCTGTTCTATAGGCTGGGTCAAACCCCATAACTGTTTTTCCTTTAATTGGAGCACCTAACAACAATTGCTTTGAATTTTGTCCAAAAACTTTTATTGCTTTTTCTTCTGCTTTTTCTGTTAAATCTGAACGTATTTCTCTATCAATTGATGGCTCTATTAATCTTTTAAAACTATCTTCAATAGTAGCCTTTATCATTGGAGTAAATTGCGTTTCGCCTTTTAAAATATCTTTTTCTATATATGCCAAAATTTTATCTTCTGGCTTTTCTAACTTAACTTTTAAAAATTCCTCTTTTTCTCCACGGTTTATCGCTAAAATTCTATGGCTTGGGATATATTTAATAGCCTCTTGATATTCATAATACATTTCATAATTTGACTTTTCTTCAGACTTTGTAGCCTTAGTTTCAACCAAACCTTCTCTATAGCACAATCTTTTTATTTCTTTTCTATATTTGCTATCATCTGAAATATTTTCTGCTATAATATCTAATGCTCCTTGAATAGCATCTTCTGCTGAACTTACAACTTTATCTTTATTTTTCTTATCTTTCTCTGAAAGAATATCTATATTAATGTATTGTTTTGCAATATCTTCAATTTTAGTTTTTTCTTCTTGTTCCATAATAATATTGGCTAGAGGTTCCAAACCTTTTGCCTTAGCCACAGTAGCCCTTGTCTTTTTCTTTTGCTTGTAAGGTCTATAAATATCTTCAACCTCTGCTAAAGTCTTAGCGATTGCAACAGCTTGTAAAATTTCATCTGTTAACTTTCCTTGCTCATCTATTGACTTAACAACCTCTTCTTTTCTTTGCTCTAAATTTCTCAGATAACTTAACCTATCACCTAAATCCCTAAGTGTTTCATCACTTAATCCACCAGTAACCTCTTTTCTATAACGAGCAATAAACGGAATTGTATTTCCTTCATCAATTAACTTAATTGTATTTTCAACTTGTGTTTGTTTAATATTTAACTCTTCTGCTATTATTTTAATAATTTTATCCATTTTTTCTTCCTTTCATGATTTTTAGGACAGAGGAAAAAGTCATATTATTCTATTCCTAAATATTCGTTATATGTAACTTCTCTGTCTATTATCTTTCCATCTTCTTTTATTTCATTTTCAATTTTTCTAC
>CARBKU010000099.1:0-2077 GCA_948946035.1 uncultured Clostridia bacterium | reverse complement strand
TCTCCTTTCTGTTCTACTCTATTCCTAAATATTCGTTATAGCTTACTTCTCTGTCTATTACTTTATCTAGTTTTATTTCAATTATTCTATTTGCTACTGTTTGTGTTAGTTCATGGTCATGTGATGTAAATAAAAGATTTCCCGTAAATTTTTTCATTCCTTCGTTTAGTGCTGTTATACTTTCCATGTCTAAATGGTTTGTTGGTTCGTCAAATATTAAGAAATTTGCTCCTGATAACATTATTTTTGAAAGTACACATCTTACTTTTTCTCCCCCTGATAAAACATTTACTTCTTTTAATGCTTCGTCCCCAGAAAATAACATTCTTCCTAAAAAGCTTCTTACATATGTTTCGTCTGGATCTTTTGAATATTGTCTAAGCCAGTCTGTAATTGATTCTTTTGAGTTGAATAAATAGTTGTTATCTTTAGGGAAATATTCACTTGTAATTGTTGTTCCCCATATTAGTTCTCCTTCATCTGGTTCCATTTCTCCTGCTATTATTTGAAATAATACTGTTTTTGCATTTTCGTTATCTGCTAAAAACGCTATTTTATCATTTGATTTTATATCAAATGATACATTGTCTAACAATTTTACACCATCTATTGTTTTTGAAATATTTTTTATTTGTAATATCTCTCTTCCTGGATCTCTTTCTGGTTTAAAGTCTATGTATGGATATTTTCTGTTTGATGGTTTTATTTCTTCTAGTTCAATTTTTTCAAGTGTTTTCTTTCTTGATGTTGCTTGTTTTGATTTTGATGCATTTGCACTAAATCTTGCAATAAAGTCTTGTAATTCTTTAATTTTTTCTTCTTTCTTTTTGTTTTGTTCCCTTGCTTGTTTTAAGGCTAATTGACTTGATTCATACCAAAAGTCATAATTTCCTGGATATACTTTAATTTTTCCAAAATCAACATCTGCAATATGTGTACATACTTTATTTAAAAAGTATCTATCATGTGATACTACTATTACTGTATTTTCAAAATCCATTAAAAAGTCTTGTAACCAATTAATGCTTTTTAGGTCTAGGTCATTTGTAGGCTCATCTAGTAATAATACATCTGGGTTTCCAAATAATGCTTGAGCTAATAAAACTTTTACTTTATCTTTTGCTTCTATTTCTTTCATGTATTTATAGTGACTTTCAGGTGCTATTCCTAAATCATTTAATAACATTGCACCATCAGACTCAGCATTCCATCCATCTAATTCTGCAAATCTTTCTTCTAACTTTGCTGCTTTCATTCCATCTTCTTCTGAAAAATCTGGTTTTGCATATATTTTCTCTTTTTCTTTCATTATATCATATAATTCTTTATTTCCCATCATTACTGTATCTATTACTGTATATTCTTCATATGCAAAGTGATCTTGTTTTAATACTGATAATCTTTCTTGTTTATCTATAGTAACATCACCTTTGCTTGGTTCTATTTCCCCTGATAATACTTTTAAAAATGTAGACTTTCCAGCACCATTTGCTCCTATAATTCCATAGCAATTTCCTTTTCCAAATTTTATATTTACATCTTCAAATAAGACTCTTTTACCAAATCTTACTGTAACTCCATTTGCACTTAACATTTTTTCTCCTCCAAATTTTTAATCTTGTGTATTATATACTATTTTTACCAATATTTCAAGGATGACTTTTGGCAAGATGAAATGATATTTGGGACAGAGGAAAAAGTAATGATTATAAAATTTTAACCATGACTTTTTCTTTCATCTCAAATATCATTCCATCTTGCCAAAAAATCATATTATTAATCATCGAATAATAATTTAATTCCCCATATTCCAGATATGCCAACTAGTCCATATATAATTCTAGATATAATTGACATATCGCCGAAAATAGTAGCAACTAAATCGAAATTAAAAAATCCTATTAATCCCCAGTTTATAGCTCCAATAATTATAAGTATTAAAGCTATTTTGTCGATTACTTTCATATTTTTCCTCCCATTTTTTATTTTCAGTATTATTATTTACTCTTTTTAATTATTTATAATTAGTGTCAAGAAGTTTCGGAAAAATTATTTAAAATTTTTCTAATATAACATT
>CARBKU010000098.1 GCA_948946035.1 uncultured Clostridia bacterium | reverse complement strand
AAGTTCCAGACATAAACGATATAAAGCTTTTACAATTGAATAAAGCAAAAGTTGAAAAAGATATAATAAAACCTAAAGACGATTTGATTAATGAATTATATAATGATAATAAAGCTTTACACCAAGAATTATCAAAACAAGTAAAACTTGTTAATGAGGCAGAAAAATATCAAAAAGAAAGAGATAAGATACTAGCAGAAAATAGGGCTTTAAACAATAAAGTTAAGGATTTAGAATTTGAATATAATAATAGGAAAAATAAATTAGAAGATGAATATAAAAATAAAGAATTTGATATTGAATACAAATATAAGCACAAAATTAAAATATTAGAAAAGGAAAATAGCCATTTACACAAAATTGTAGATAGATTTTATGAAACAGTAGAAAAATTTATAGAATGGGTATGTAAAAAATTGGGATTAGGAGAATCAAAAGAATTAGTCAGAGATTTTGAAAAAGAAACAAATACTTTAATTGATCCAGAAAAGCAGTTAAAAAAAGAAGAAAGAGAAAAAGAATGGGATTTAGAATTATAATTAAAGAACAGGAAATAAATTATATACTATTTATTTCCTGTTATACATATCGACTCTAATTGGTAGCTTTTTAGCCATTTTTGCAGTTTCTTCATTGAAAAGGAGTTCTGGTTTTATTTTAAAAGATTTTGCTATAAAATCAATATTTTTACAAGTTAAATTGGCATTTCCAGTTTCAATAACACTAATATATGCCATTTTAAATTTAGTTTTATTAGCATATTGTTCTTGTGTTAAATTATTTTGATATCTATACCATTTTGTATTAAATCCAACTAATTCCATAGAAGTCATAAAATTGTCCTCCTTTTGTATTACTTAATAATGTAAAAATTATCTATATATAAATTATAAAGTTAAAATATAGATAACTTAATACCACTAAAACTTATTAAGATATATCTAAATAAAAATATTAAAAATGTATTGACAGAAAATTTAAGTAATGGTATAAATAATATAGACTTTATACAAGAAATTTGTATAAAAAAACACTTTTTGATAAATTATGGGGGAGATACATATGTTGAAAAAGATTTTTAGTATTTTAATTATGATTTTATTATTAGTGGGATTGAGTGGAAATGTATTTGCAAAAGATACATATACAGCAACATCTATTCTAAATGGAGTAACAGTAAATTGGAAATATGAGGTAAATGAAACAAACCAAATTGAAAATTTAGAATGTACTAATCCAACTGATTTGGTTGGAAATATAATTGTTCCATCTACTTTAGATGGAAAGACAGTTATTTCATTAAAATTTCAAGCATTTAAAGGTGCAACCAATATTACAGGAGTAACACTACCGAATAGTATGAAGGAAATAAGTTATAATGCATTTGAAGGATGTTCAAATTTAACAACCGTGAACCTAAATAAATTAGAGAGCATAGGGGGAAATGCATTTAAAGATTGTCCAAAACTAACACAAATAACAATACCAAAGACATTAACACATGGAAATATTTATCAACATGGACCATTTTCAGGAACAACAAAATTAACATCAGTAACATTTGAAGAAGGTTGTACGACAATACCAGAAGTATTACTAGAAGATTGTACAGAATTGACACAGATAACATTACCAAACACAGTAAGTAAAATATCAGCAGAAGCATTTAAAGGATGTACAGGAATAACAGAGATAACTTTACCGAATAGTATGAAGGAAATAAGCTATAATGCATTTGAAGGATGTTCAAATTTAACAACCGTGAACCTAAATAAATTAGAGAGCATAGGGGGAAATGCATTTAAAGATTGTCCAAAACTAACACAAATAACAATACCAAAGACATTAACACATGGAAATATTTATCAACATGGACCATTTTCAGGAACAACAAAATTAACATCAGTAACATTTGAAGAAGGTTGTACGACAATACCAGAAGTATTACTAGAAGATTGTACAGAATTGACACAGATAACATTACCAAACACAGTAAGTAAAATATCAGCAGAAGCATTTAAAGGATGTACAGGAATAACAGAGATAACTTTACCGAATAGTATGAAGGAAATAAGCTATAATGCATTTGAAGGATGTTCAAATTTACTTAAAATTACAATCTTAGATAATTGTACAAATATGGGAAAAAATATATTTGAAAATCATAATCAAAACTTAACAATTTATTGTTATAAAGACTCTGTTGCAGCGAAATATGCAATTGATAATAAAATAAAATATGTTTATTTAACGAAACCGACAACAGATACTGATACGGATAAAAAAGATGAACAAAATCAACAGCAGAAACCTAGTGATACACCAAACACTAATCAAGAACCAACAAAGAAAGATGATACAACTATTGCAACAGGAAAGTTGCCACAGACAGGTGCTACGATAACAGGTTTATTTATAATTCTAATTATATCAATAGCTAGTACAATCTTTTATATGAAATATAGAAAATTCAGAGATATTAAGTAAAAATGAATAAAGAATAATATAGACGTTGTAGTTTAAACAACGTCTATATTATTCTTTATCTACCATCATCATTTCTTTGAAATCTATCAAAATCAAGATCACTCATATGTTTAGGCTTTTGCCCTGTCCATTTAGAGGCTTCAAGAGATTCTCTGTTTTGATCTCTTCTTTGACTTTGTCTATCAAGTTCTGAAAGCCTATTTGCTAAACTAGAGTTAAGTCTTTGTAATTCATCCAAACTTTTTCGTCTTAAGTCATAACTAGAAACATTTGATAAATTCCAAACACTGCTATCAAAACTATTTATTCTTTTTATTTTACCTATTAAATCAACTATTCTGTCTGCTAATCTTGATTTTTCATATTCTTCATCTATTTGTGGTTGTGATGTTTGAGTATTTTTTGAACCTGAAAAAAATCCACGAATATTATCCATTAATCCCATAGTAATTCCTCCTTTTATTAGGTACTTTCTAATATATATAAATTATACTATAAAAAACAAAAAAAGTCAAAAATTTGCTTTTTACCGATTGCATAAACTTTTTGTGGGAACACCACTTTTGATATTAACCATACATTACTTTATTTAAAAATTTTCTTATATCACTATTCATTCCTGTATTGACAATAGGGGCTGAACAATACTTTGCTTCTTCAATATTTTGCTTGATATGTCTTTTTATTATTTTATCATATTTTTTTAATTTTGTATTAGCTTTTTTATTTTTAATTAATTCTTCATATATCTTTCCACCATTGCTTACAAAAGCCCTTAGTCTACTCATTTTGTCTATTCCATCATCACACCACGTTCTTGGTCTTGAACTCATTCTATCTGCGTATACATGGCTAATATGTCCCTCAGCACTACAACCACTCAAATATTCTCCATCTGTTTCGTAAATTTCAATTCCTTTCCATTGATTCTTTACATATCTGTAACTATCTATTACTTTTTCTTTTCGTTTCTCATCAGTAGTTTTCTCTATTATTTCTTTAAAGATATTTTCTACACTAATTGGGTCATATATATTAATGTTGTACCACAACTTACTTTTATATTGTGGGAACTCTACTGTCGCTTGATTTATATACTTTAATAAGTGAAATCTATCTAAAACAAATTTTGATTTCTCTATCCAATTTAATCCTTCTTTTATCCATGCTGCTCCATCTCCACATATATATACTTTTTCCACATTTTTCATATCATACTTCGTGTCAACGTATTCTGCTACTTCTAACCATAATTCTTCACTATTTTTCCCTAAACAACCGATGTAATGTACATTCTTTAAAATGTTTCTATTTCCCTTTTGATATCTTCCTTCATGTACATAAATTAATTTTGGCATTCCTACTTTATTATCTCTTTCTGATACATGGTCTTCGTCTGCTTCTATATACAGTCTTTTAATTTGTTTCTTTTCTTCTAAAGTTTCTACTTTTAGTTCTTCTTGTCTCACTTTATGCATTACCGTTGTGGGAGATATGATTTCATTTTCTACAATTCGTTTTCCTGTTTTGGAATATGATATATCATGTGCAAATTCTATTATCTTACTTTGCACATCTTTAGTTATTCTTTCATTCTTTTCTATTCCCATTTTTTCATCTGCAAGATAGACATATTCCTTGTTTTGTCTATTTCTGTAGTACCTTCTACGATATTCTATATTTCCATACTGTGTAACTAGAGTTCTTTTTCTTAAATCTTTTGTTTCATATTCAATTTTTCTTCTTGTATCTTCAAAAAGGATAGTATCTATCATTTCTAGGATTCCCACAAGTGTTTTTCTTCCTGCTTCATCAAATACTTTTCTTAAATCTCTGCTAAACATGCTTATTTCATTAGCATTTATACTATTTTCTAAACTTTTTTCTAAAAAATCCTTGTTTTCTACGATAGTTTGTATTATTCTATTAATCATAAAGAAGTACCTCCTTGATATGGCTATGTTTTCGGTTAAAAACATCATATCAAATTGGTGCTTCTTTTGTCTATTTTTATCTTTTATTTTTCCCACATATTATTTATGCTATACTTTTTACCAACCAAGCTAAATAATAAGGTGCATAATGTTTTATATAATTAATTTATAGAATTTATATTATATTATCATTTATTTTTCAAAATCCAGTCATAAACCTCATTTTCAGTAAGTTTGCCTTTTTTCATAAGATTTATTTTTTCTTTAGCTTGTTTTTTCCAAGTTTCAAAATCTTTAGAAAGTTCTTTATTTTCCTTGTTTTTTTTAACTTGCATAAATTTTTGTTGATAAGTTCTTCTATATTCACCCATAGCCTTATTTTGCTTTAATCTTTCCGTATAAGATTGGAAAGCACCTAAATCTCTACAAGTTTTTGAGTTTTCTTTTGGGTAATCACAATAAATTTCATCTACTTTTGAAGTTGGGATAAAGTACATTCCACAATTTTGACATTTTTTAATTGGATAGTTAGGTGTTTTTGATAGTTCATCGAGTATAGCATAGCAAACACTTGATAAATCATTACTTTTATGAGTATCACTCATTGAAAGAAACATATTTTTAGTATGTAAAGATTCTAGTATGTCATATTCGTTTTTATTACTAAATTCTTGATATTTCTTTGAATAACTATCTCGCATAACAAAGTCATTTTTGTAGTATGTATGCAATTTCCCCATTCTTTTTATTAAATAAACTGCATATCGTTCAGTATATGTATATTTTTCCAATTCTTCATTGTTGTGTAAGTTATAGATATATGTAACTGCTTTTATTAGTTCTTGTTGTAAATCAATTAGATTTTCTTGTAAATCTTCAAATATTTTAGTAGTAGCTTTTAGATAATCTTCATTACTGCCATAATTATTACTTAATTCAAAATTATAATCCTTATCTAAATCTCTTAATATTTCAAAACCATAAGCATAAAAGAAAGTTTTATTAGCTATTTCATAGTTAGATAAGTCTGCATTTAAAAATCGTAATAACATTAGTCCAAACTTTTCTTGAAATGGAAAATACAAAGTAGCAGGGTGCTTTAAGCCATTATCTGTTTTTTCAGTTTCTTTATAATAGACATCTCTTAATTTATTTTCAGTATCTAAATGGAAA
>CARBKU010000097.1 GCA_948946035.1 uncultured Clostridia bacterium | reverse complement strand
CTGTTTTTATTTATACCTAATAAATTTCCAAGTTCAGTACTTGTATATTTTTTATTATTTAAAGCTCCATTCATAGCTGATTGTACTAATGTTAGTTCTTTTACAGTACTAGAATTTAAGTTACTTGATAATGTAGGTGTGTTTTTGTTTGCTAATACAAAATTTACAAATTCTTGAGGTGTTAATTTTGTAGTATTTTTGCTTGAAACATATAATGTATAAATATTTTTTGTAGTATTTGAATCTATTCCAATAAATTCTGACATTTGTTTATAGGTATACGTTGTTTTGTTTAATGTGCTATCCATTATATTTGATAATAAATTTAATTGTCCTAATGTGTTTTGGTTCATACTTTTATTTATATTTTCATTATTACTATTTTGTAAAATGAATTTTACAAAAGCATTAGGAGTCATTTTCCAATTGTTTGTATTTCCTTTGCTAAAGTCTATTAGCACATATAATTCATTTGTTTTATTTTTGTCTATACCAAGAACTTTAGATAATTCTGTACTTGTATATTTGTTTGTATCTTTTATTGTACCATTATCAATTGCTAATTTTAGTGTATTTAAGCTTTTTAATGTTGCTTCATCTATATTATCTAAATATGGTGTATTAGCTTTAAGATAAAGTACGTTATTAACAAATTCAGATATGCTTAGTTTGGTATTGCTTTGAGAGTTTTTATATTTTAACAATAATAATTGTTTTACAGAATTTTCATCTATTCCTAATAAATTGGCAAGTTCTTTAGAATTCATGTTTTTGGTTATTGTTTTGGTATTACTAAATGTTGACAACATATTAATGTTTTTTACAGTTGATTCGTTAAAAAGGCTTGCATATTTTTGATTTTTCATTACATTTGTTAAAACAAAATTTGAAAATTCTGAAATACTCATTTTTGTATCTATTTGGCTCACACTTAAATAATAAGTATACAAGTCATTCATTGTATTTTCATTAAGTCCAAATAGTTTTGCCATTTCTGTACTTGTCATTTTCTTTTTTATTGTGTTAGTGTTTGTTAAGTTTTCTAATTTTTTTGAATTAGTTTTTGTATTTTCATCAATGTTTTTAGAATACTTAGCATTTGTTAGAACATGTGTATTCATAAATTTTATAAAGTCATTTAAACTAATTTGTAGTGTGTTATTTTTAGAATTATAATAAATTAGAATATCTCTTATACTATCTTCGTCTATTTCTAGTATGTTTGCAATTTCTTTAGCAGTTCTTTTTTGGTTTATTGAATTACTATTTGTAAAGTTTTTTAATCTTTCTATATTTGATTTTGCTTGAGCATCTAATTTATCGTTCATTTCTTTATTGTTGTATACATCATTTTGCACAAATGATACAAATTGATTAAATGTCATTTTATTACTTTCATTCTTATTATAGTATTTATAATATAATATTTTTAATAAATAATCTTCTACTTCTACATCTGACCCTAAGTCATTTAATTTGCTATTTAGTTTGTCATATGTAAGGGGTTGGTTAATTGTGTTACCATATCCTAAAACTTCATTTACGTTATCTTTTTGTTCTATTTCTGCTAAATGTTGTGCTATAGTTTCTTCATCCTCGGTTTTGTATATAATAGCAAATTGGTTGTTTTCACTAAATATTTCAGATATTTTATTGTCTTCGGAATCTGTATATAAAATTCCTAAGTTTCCTTTTAATAAAAAGCTAGCTATAAATATACCTATAAATAGGAATATTGATATATATCTTATTTTGTAACTTATTTTTCCTAATGTATTTAATGTTATATGAGGACTTCTTTTTTGGGTTTTTGTAATTGCCTTGTCACACATTAATATTAGTGCAGGAAGTACAAAGAATATACTAATTAAGCTAAATAATACTCCTTTTGCTAATACAAATCCTAAGTCTTTACCAATAGTAAAGCTCATAAATACTAATGCTATAAGACCAACAATTGTAGTTATAGAACTACTAGATATTGATTTAAATGCATTGTATAATGCATTTTTCATTGCTTCGACTTTGTTGCTTTCTTTTTGTTTTTCTTGCTGATATCTATTCATAAGCATTATAGAATAATCCATTGATAATGCCATTTGTAATATGGCTGATATTGAGTTTGTGATATTTGATACACTATCAAACATTATATTTGTTCCGTTATTTAATAGTACAGCTATTAATATTGCTGTTAAAAATAAAAATGGTTCTACATATGATTCACACATTATTATTAGGATAATAAGTGCACACCCAATTGCTACTACCATAATCCACATAGGCAATACATCTGCATTACTTTCAGCTATACTTCCACTAGTATACATTTCGTAATCTTCAAAATGTTCAGTTATTTTGTCATAGAGATTTTTTGCTAATACAGAATCATCTTTATCATCGATATTTAAAACGTATAGGGTATAACCATCTTTATTGTACTTTTCAGTATTGTCATAATCTACACTACTAATTTCTTCTAGGTCATTTAAGTAAGTATAAATATCGTTTTTAAAATCTTCATTTAGCCCATTGAACATTAGATTAAGTGAACTAGAATTAATTTCTTTAAATTTGCTTTCCATAAGATCTAATCCGATTCTAGTTTCTGATGTATCTGGTAAATATTTGGCAATATCGTAATTGATATTAACTTTGGTTGAAAGTATAACTGATATTATTGAGAGTATTATAAATAGAATCAATACAATGTATCTTTTGTTTACAATAAAATCAGTGACTTTTTTCACTTTTTTTCCTTCCTTTCTTTTTAATAGTCCATCGCTTATTATATATGTATTTTTATAAAAAGAATAGTATAAATTTACATGAATTGTTTAAATTTAGACATTTTATAAAAAATTGTATATTTTTTTTTAATTGTAATACTTATTCACACAAATTTTATATTTTATGTTATAATACTATATAAATTATAATAGAAGTATTTGAAAGGGCAATGCTGTTAAGTTAATGATAAATATTTTAAAAATTATATATTTATCACCAACTTATCAACATTGATTTGAAAGGGGGAAATTAATGAAGGTTCAAGGTTTAAATTCATCATCAATAAAGACTAGAGAATTAATAAAAAAGGCTTTTGCAGAGTTGATAAATGAAAAAAAGGAATTGAATAAAATAACGGTTACAGAGCTTGTTAAAAGAATTGATATTACTAGAAGTACTTTTTATACACATTATGATGATATTTATGATGTTGCTAATGATTATCAATTAGAAACTATTGAATTGCTTATTAGTGATGATAATGTTTTGCTTACAGAAGAAGATATTATTGATTATTTTGAGGATGTTTTTGCTTGCTTGAAAAAGAATGAACAGACTTATAAGATGCTTTTGTCTTCAGATGATTGTGCTTCTTTTTTGGAAAAGTTGAAGAAGATGTCATCTCAAAAGATTTTGTTTGCTTTGAATAATATTTGTAAGAGTAATAAGTTTTTAGAACTTGATGTTTCTTTTTTTATTAATGGTATGATAAATGAGTTGTTGATGTATTTTAGGGATAAAAGTGATTATAGTTTGGATGAATTGTTTGTTAATTCTAAGAAATGGTTTTATAAGATTTTTACAAATTCTTAAAATTAAAAGTAAAAGATATATGAAATAGAACAGAAAAATAATTAAAGGAGAAGAATATGGATAAAATAATAAAAGTAGGATTAGGAATTATGATAAAAGATGGAAATAAAATTTTATTAGGGCATAGGTGTGATAATTATAAAGACACAGGTGGAATTTATGAGCCAGGAAGTTGGACAATTCCAGGGGGAAAACAAGAATATTGTGAAACTATATTTGAGGGAGCTATTAGAGAAACAAAAGAAGAAACAAATTTGGATGTTTCAGATTTAGAAGTATATAGTGTAGCAGATGATATACAGCCAAATAAACATTTTGTTACAATTCATATAATTGCAAATAAATTTGCTGGAAAATTAAAAAATTTAGAACCAACAAAACATAGTGAATGGAAATGGTTTGAACTAGATAATTTACCACAAAATTTATATACACCAGCTAAAAAATTTATTGAAGAATATTTAAATAAAGAAGGATTATTATAATAATTTGTTTTTAAATTGAAGGAATAGCAATATTTAATAAAGTTTAGGGAGAAGATATGAATGGATAGAATAATTATAACAGGTGCAAGTGATGGTTTGGCAAAGCAATTAGCTTTAAAATGTTTAGAAAATAATATAAAGGTATTGGCGCTTTGCAGAAGAAAGCCAGATTATGAATGTGATTTTATAAAAACTGATTTGAGTACAGAAACATCAATTATAGATGCTTGTACTGAAATCAAAAATAAATATAATAAATTTGATGCTCTTATTAATTGTGCAGGAGTAATTAGCTTGCAAAAATTAAATGAGATTGAATATGATGAGTTAAAGAACTTAATGCTTGTAAATAGTATTGCACCAATATTTTTAACATCTCAATTAATGAATTTAATTAAGGAAAATCATGCAGATATAATAAATGTAGGTTCAACTTGTGGCACAAAAGCAGGATATGAAGACCAATTGGCATATACAACATCAAAGTGGGCAATAAGAGGAACAAGTTATAATCTACAAGTAGAATTAAAGAAATATAATTCTAGAGTAATACAACTTAATGTAGGTGGTATGAATACGAAATTTCATACAAAATATAATGGGAAAGAAATAGAACATCCAGAAGAATGGATGAATCCAGCAGATATTGCTGATATTATGTTATACACATTGAATTTACCAAAAAATATTGAAGTTAGTGAGATTACAATAAATAGAAAAAATATTAAATAGGAGGAGGAAAAATGAAATTATTATTAGCTTCTCAAGGATTTTTAACTAAAGAAATAGCAAATGAAGTTCAAAGAGTAGTTGGTAAAAAATTGCTAGAAAGGAGAAAAAGTGATAATTTTGTTATCTGGAAATAAACAAATAATAAAAGAATACATACATAATAATACAAAGATAGGATTTATTCCGACAGCTTCAGAAGTTGAAAACGATAGAAGTTATATGGAAAGAGACAAAGTGGAATTAAGTGAAATGGGATATAATCTAATTGAAATTGATATTTCAAATGAGAGCAAAGATGAAATATTAGAAAAATTTAACGAACTTGATACTATTTATGTTGCGGGTGGCAATAGTTTTTATTTATTACAACAATTAAAAAATAAAAATGTATTAGATAATCTAATTAATTTTGCTAGAACAAAAAATTATATCGGTTTAAGTGCTGGAGCTTGTATAGCTTGTCCATCTATTGATTATGTTCAAAAGTTAGATGATAAAACACAAGCATTACTATTAGAGAATGAACTAGCAATGAATTTAGTAGATTTTTATGTTTTGCCACATTATAAAAGCAAAGAAAAATATACAAAATTAGCTGATGAAATTGAACAAGAATATAAAGAATACAAGTTTATAAAATTATCTAATCAACAAGCTATACTAGTAGATAATACAAACAATTATAAAATTGTAGAAACGAAATAAGCAGGAAATATATAAAGGTAAGATATGAAAAATTAAATATGTATATATATTGTAGAAGTTTAGATTTTGGAA
>CARBKU010000096.1 GCA_948946035.1 uncultured Clostridia bacterium | reverse complement strand
TTTTTATTAATACCCAAAATAAAAGTGTAGCTCTTATTTTAACTACACTTATCTATTTCTCATAATACCTTTTATTAATCATATAATTACATAAAAACAGAAAATTCTTGTATATTATTACCTCTTAAAAAATCTTGTATTGACATTCTCTTTGCATTTTCTCCTTGAATCTCTAAAACTTTAATTATTCCGTTTTTTGTTTTTATAAATAATCCATCTTTTGGATGTGAAACAATTACTGTACCATTTCTAAACATATCTAAACTTTGGGCATAAATTTCTCTTTCCTTTGGAAAATCAACCTTCCAAAATTTTACTTTTTTCCCATTTAAAAAAGTATAAGCACCCATAATTGGGTTTAAACCTCTTACCAAATTTTTAATTTCTTCTGCTGTTTGATTTTCCCAATCAATCATTGCCATTGATTTATCTAACATTGGTGCTAAAGAAAAGTCCTCTCCTTGTTTCTCACGTGGTGCAGTACCATTTTCTATTCTATTTAAAGTCTCTACTAAAAGATTTCCACCAATTTTTGAAAGTCTATCCCATAACTCTCCTGTTGTTTCATTATCTCCAATTTCAACTTCTTCTTTTAAAATCATATCTCCTGTATCCATTCCTTCATCCATATACATAGTTGTAATTCCTGTTTTTTTATCACCATTTAAAACTGCCCATTGTATTGGTGCTGCCCCTCTATATTTTGGAAGTAACGAACCATGAACATTAATACAACCTAATTTTGGAATATCTAATATAGATTTTGGCAATATCTTTCCATATGCTACAACACATATAACTTCAGGATTTAACATTTTAAGTTCTTCTATGAATTCAACGTTATTTTTAACCTTTTCTGGCTGATATATTTTTAATTCTTTTTGCAATGCAAATTCTTTTACTGGAGAAATGCTTAATTTCATTCCTCTTCCTTGTGGTTTATCAGAATTTGTTACAACTCCTATAATTTCATGTCCAGCTTTATATATAGCTTCTAAACTATCTTTTGCAAAATCTGGAGTTCCCATAAAAACTATTCTCATAAAAATTTTCCTTTCCTCTGTTCCAAAAATCATCTTCAAAATCATAACTTTTTTATTCTTCTGGTTCAATGTATTCTAAGGTTCCTGGTATAATCTTATCCATAAATACTTCCCCATTTAAATGGTCTATCTCATGACATATTGCTTGTGCTAATAATTCCTTAGCTTTTGTCTTTGTCTTTTTCCCTTTTCTATCTGTATATTCAACTACTACCTCTGCTGGTCTTATAACTTTTGCAAACTGATTAGGAAAGCTTAAGCATCCTTCTTCTACTTCTTGCTCTCCCTTTGTTTTTATTATAACTGGATTTATTAAAACAATTGGTCCTTTTTCATCATACAAGTCAATTACAATTACTCTCTTTAATATACCCACTTGTACAGCTGCCAATCCTACACCATTATATTTATGCATAGTTTCTATCATATCATCAATTAACACTTGTAATTTATCATCTATTGTTTCAACTTCTCTTGATTTCTTTTTTAAAATTTCATCTCCATTATATCTTAAATTTCTAACTGCCATTTGTACACCTCTTTTTATTTACTTATTTAATTAATATTTTTACACCATATTATTTGGATTAATGTCAATTGACATTTTAGTTGTTTTAATATTTTTTTTATAAAATTTTTTTAAGCAATCATTCAATATTTTATTGACCTCATCATTCATTTGCCCTTTTATAATCATTCTCCATCTATAACGATTTTGAATTTTGTCAATAGGAGATGGCATTGGTCGAAATACGTTACAATAGCTATATAATCTTGGCTTTAAGTATGTATAAATACCATTACTTATTTTTATTATCTCGTCTTCCATTAAACTATTAAAACTAATTACTATTATATCGCAAAATGGTGGATATTTCAACTGTTCTCTTAATGCTATTTCTGTTTCATAAAATTTGTCATAATTTTGTTCCTTTGAACATTGTATACTAAATTCATCTGGATTATAAGTTTGTATTATGACTTTTCCTTGTAACTTATCTCTTCCAGCTCGACCGTGCAACTTGTGTTAAAATTTGAAATGTTCTTTCACTTGCTCTATAATCATCAATATTTAAAGAACTATCAGCAGCTATAACACCTACTAATGTAACTTTTGGAAAATGATGTCCTTTTACAACCATTTGTGTTCCAATTAATATATCAATATTTTCTTCTCTAAATTTATTTAAAATTTGCTCATGTGAATTCTTTTTAGTAACTGTATCTACATCCATACGAATCGTTTTAGCATTCGGAAATTGTTTTTGTATTTCCTGTTCTAACTTCTGAGTTCCTGTTCCAAAATGTCTGATTTTATTACTTTTACATTCTGGACAAATAGTTACTACTTTTTGCTCATATCCGCAATAATGGCATTTTAGTTTATTTTCATAACTATGGTATGTTAAACTAATATTACAGTTTTTACATTTTACTGTATATCCACAATCTCTACACATAATAAAAGTTGAATAACCACGTCTATTTAAAAATAATATTGTTTGCCTTTTCTCTTGTAGATTTTTTTCAATTTCAGTATATAAATCTACACTTAACATAGAATGATTTCCATTTGCTAGTTCTTGTTTTAAATCTATTATTTGTACTTTTGGTAATGATGCTTGGTTAGCTCTTTTTGTTAACGTTAGTAATTCTATTTCTTCATCTTTTTGTGCTTTATAAAATAGATTAATATCAGGTGTTGCACTTCCTAATACTAATGGACAATTAGTTTGCTTTGCAATATATTTTGCTACTTCTTTTGCATCATATTTTGGATTTGACTCAGACTTATACGAACTATCATGTTCTTCATCTATTATTATTATTCCTAATTTTTTTACTGGTGCAAAAATAGCTGACCTAGCACCTATTATTATCTTTGCTTTATTATTTTTTATCTTTTCCCATTCGTCATGTCTTTCCCCAATTGATAATTTACTATGTAAGACTGCTATTGTTTCTTTTCCAAACCTTGAAATAAACCTATCTATCATTTGTGGAGTAAGTGATATTTCTGGTACTAATAAAATCGATGATTTATCTTCTTCTAAAACTTTTTGTATTAATTGAATGTAAATTTCAGTTTTTCCTGAACCTGTTATACCATATAATAAAAAGCTTTTATATTGTTTTTTAGTAATTGAATTTTCTATTTTTTGATATGCTTGTTTTTGTTCTTGGTTTAATTCTAAGTGACTTGTCTTTTCTATTTTTTTATTTATCAATGGATTTCTTTCAACTTTTTTTTCTATTATTTCTAAATATCCATTTTTAATTAAAGTATTTACTATTGCCCTTGAACAGTCAGTAAACATTTCAATTTCTGTAATTGTCGCTCCCTCGTTATCTTTTACAAAAGCTAATACCTTCTTTTGCTTTTCTGATTTTATAGTTCCTGTTTCTATTTCAAAATCTATTTCTTCTATATCTTTTTTTAAATATATAACATTTATTAGTTTATCTTGAATTTGTTTGTCTTTATTTTTAGTTCCAGGTGTAATCATTAATTTAATACAGTCAGAAACATTACAAAAATACCTTTTTGCCATCCATTTAGCTAATATTATTTGATTTTCTGTTAAATTAGTTTCTATTCTAATTATTTCTTTTAAAGCATATTCGGATTTTTCTTTTATTCCTATTACAAAACCTTCTTCTTCTTTTTCTCCTTTTCCAAATGGCACTATAACTTTACTTCCTATTACAATAATGTCTTCTAAGTGTTTTGGTATGTAATAATCAAATGTCCTATTTAGTTTCTTTGCTGTTCTATTTATTATAATTTCTGCTATCATTTTCTCTCCTTGTAATTATGATTTTGGAAACGGAAAATGATTTTGGGGACAGAGGAAAAAATTATTCACCATCCCAAAATCATCATTTTTGAATTTTATTTATTTAACCATTTTTCATATTCTTGTTTTATTTTGTTTGCAACTTCTTCTGGTTTTAAGTTAGTTGTGTCTATTACTAAATCATAGTTATCTATATTTTCTTTTTGTACATGATATAGTTTCCAATATCTTTCATTTTCCATTTGGCTTCTTTTTATCATGTCTTGTTTTTGTTCTTCTATTGTGTCAAATTTTTCTGTATCTTTTCTATTAGGGTCAAAAAATGCTCTTTTTGCTGCAACATCTATTTCTACTTTTAAGTGAACTTTAAATGACTCTGGAACCGCATACCATCCCAATCGTGCATCTATAATAAAATTGTCATGATTTTTTGCATATTCTGATGCACTTTTTTCTATTTGTAAATCTAATTCTGGATGTTCAGATAAATATGTATTAAAACTGGTAATACTTAATCCCATATCTTTAGCTATTTTTCTAACATATTCTCCATTTCTATAAATTCCAAAATTTAATTGTTCCATTAAGATTTTAGATACTGTACCTTTTCCACTAGCCAAATCTCCTGATAATGCTATTATATGTTTTTTCATTTATTTTCTCCTTATTCTGCTATTATTGTTACTTTCCCTTCTGCTATTTCATTTGCTGCTAATGTTACTGGTGATTCTTCTCTCACATTTGTTTTAGGTTCATCACCATTTGCAATTTGTCTTGCACGTCTTGCTGTTGCTATTACTAATTCGTATCTGTTTTTAGCTCTTGTTAATAATTCATTAACACTTGGTTTTACTATCATTTTAAATCACTCCTTAAAAATAAACTTTAAAACTTATTATTGTTCAACCTTAGTATACTTACAAAGGCTAAACATTAACTATTATTCTTTATCTTCTGAAATAGTTTTATCTACTCTTCCTCCTACTGTTTCTGGTTGAACTGCTGATAATATCATATGTCCAGAATCCATAACTAAAACTGCTCTTGTTCTTCTACCGCAAGTAGCATCTACAGCTGTTTTGTTATCTTTTGCTTCTTGAATCATTCTCTTAATTGGTGCTGATTCTGGGCTTACTATTGCTACTATTCTTTCTGCTGACACAATATTTCCAAATCCAATATTTACTAATTGCATAAAATACATCCCTTTCTACTCTATATTTTGTACTTGTTCTCTTATGTTTTCTAATTCAGTTTTTATATCAATTACTGCATTTGTAATTTCTAGATTATTTGCCTTTGAACCTATTGTATTTGTTTCTCTATTCATCTCTTGAATAATAAAATCTAATTTTTTACCAATTGCATCATTAGAATTTAGTAATTTTTCAAATTGTTCTATATGACTGTTAAGTCTTGTTATCTCTTCTTCTACAGAACATTTATCAGCATAAATAACAACTTCTTGTGCTAATCTTGCTTCGTCAATATCTTGATTTACTAGTATTTCTTTTATTCTACTTTCTAATTTTACTACATATTCTTCAATAAGTCTAGTAGATAATGATGATATTTTTATAATTTTTTCCTTTATATATTGTATTCTGTTTAACAAGTCTTCTGCCATTTTTTTTCCTTCTATTTGTCTCATTTCAACTAGCTTATCAACTGCTATATTTGTTACTTCTACTACTTCTTTTTGTATTTGTTCATCATCTTGAACATTTTGTATGCTTAATACGTCTGGAAATTTTGATATTTCTGTTACCTCAATGTTTGCATTTATATTAGATCGGAAGAGCGTCGTGTAGGGAAAGAGTGTAGAT
>CARBKU010000095.1 GCA_948946035.1 uncultured Clostridia bacterium | reverse complement strand
TTTTCACCATTAATTCCAGAAATACTAAAAAGAAAAACTGGAAAACATGCAAATATAAAAATAAAAATTTTTGCATTAAAATTATGGATAAATATATGAATAAAAATAAATATAATACTGCACCATAAAATATTAATAATTATTGTAGAATAATCAAAAATACCTAATAATTTATTTTTAAAATTATAATTTTGTGGAAAAATAAATTTCATAAAAAAGTTCCTTTCTAAGTAAAATTATTTTTTTAATAAATTAAAGTTTTTCACAGTTTGGGTAACATTTGTGGAAACACTTCCTATAAATTCACGCACAAAAGAATTAGCTTGTATTAAACAATAAATACCACCAATATAAATAAATTTAGTAAGCAAATTTGTAGAAGAATAATCCATAGAAAATAAAATTAATAAAATTAAAGAAATTACTATTTGTATAAATAATAATGCAAATAAATTTTTAATCCAAGCTTTAAAAAACCACGAAGTTGAATCTAGTGTAAGAGATAAAATTGCAAAAGGAGTAAGAAGAATAAATAATTTTAGCATTATATATCTTAAGGAATAAGAGAATACTAAATTTAATAATGATATACTTAAAGTACTTTTTATTAAGCCATCTAATGAAAATATGTTAATTGAACTTGCATTAATTGACATGCTTGTATTTATAGTATTAATTAATTCAGAAAAACATATAGTTTTATTAAATAAATTTTCACCTAAACTCCTAATGGCCATAGATATATTATAATTTAAATCTAAAACAAAAGATATTATAAAAAAAGAATAATTCATACAAATACCATATAAAATTAATTTTATTATAAAGCTACCTGGAGATTCAACTTGATGGTATGTAAAATGTGATAATAAATATTTGGTAGAATAGTATAAAATAACTCCTAGTAAAAGTGAATTTGCAATTAGTAAAATTCCATTAGCAGTGGAAGTTCCAAAAAGATTTTCAAAATTTGAATCATTCATAATATTTGAACCAATAAAAGTTATATTGTCTAATATAGAATATAAATTATTATCAATAGAACTAAAAAGCATTTCAAAAATTCTATTAATTGTATCAATAATAATTTGTGTTATGTCAATATTATTTTCCAAAAATACCTCCTAGCCTATTAATGATTTTATTGCAGATAGAATTAAATCGATAGCTAATATAAAAGCATAAGAGAATAATGAACTTTTTACTAGCTTTTTACCAGTTCTAATTCTTTCTTCATCACCAAAACTAAATTTTTTCATAAAAAGACCTGTACCAACTGCTACTGCTGCTGCAGGTGTAGATATTTTTAAAATCCAACTTTCTATACTCTGAAATGCACTGTTAATTTTGCTTACTATTTTTGGATCTCCTAGTGCATGAGAATAAGTAGAAAATATACATATAAAAAATAAAACAATAAATAGTGTATAGAAAAATTTTTTTTTCATAAATTAATAAGCCTCCTTTTTTATTTTTTAAAATATGGTAACAATTTTATTTTTTGGGGTTTTAAAATTGAGTATCCATTAGATAAAAATGTAAGAGCAGTGAATGTTTCTAATTCTTGTGAAAAAAAACTACTATCAAACATAAAGTCTTTTTGTGTATAGGTACTAAATGTTTCAGATATATTAGAATTTTTTGAATTTAAAGAATTTGTAATATAATTAAAATTTGTCTCTTTTGCACTTTCAGAAATACTTTTTGAAGTATGTTTTTTTTCTTCTTTTCCTAGTTGCTTTTGTGCTTCTTCTATTGTAAAACTATCGTCAGTTCTAAACCAAATTTTATTTATTAGATTTTGAATAAGTACACGTACTTGATAATCATCTTTTAAAGTTAGTTTTAAAGAAGAATAACTTTGAGTGCTTATTATATTAATACACTTTGCTTCTCTACTAAGAGAAAAAAAATCGGAATCAGTTTTGCTAGCATATTTATCATATTCATCACATATAAAAGCAGTAGTTTTAATTGTATTTTTCGATAAATTTGACATTATTTCTGTTTGAAAATCAAGCTTTAAATATGTAGCAATAATTTTTGAAAGTTGTGAATATTCAGAAATGTTCATATTTAAAACAACAATTTTTCCTTTTTTAATAACATCATTAAAACTTTTAAAGTTTAATTTGTTTTTTGGTGGACAAAATGTATTCATTACATCATAATCTGTTATAAAAGTACTTGTTATTCTAGTTATTTCTGAAATTAATATTCCTTTAGTTCTAGAGTCTAATTGGTTAAATTCTTTTTGAAAAAATTCGAGACATTCATTTAATTCATATATTTGTTTTTGATTTAATTTAGATGAGATAAATAAGTTTCTTAAAATTGTAATTTTTTCATTAAAATAGGTAGGAATAGTTATTAATTTATGTAATTCTAAAAATGTTACATAACCATTATTATATAGTCTACAAAGCTTTATAGATTCGCATATTACTTGACTTGCTTTATCTATCCAATAAGATTCAGAATTATTTTCTGAAAAAAGTAGTAAAATTGTTTTCAGTCTATCTGCTAATACTTGAGGTTTTAAATTTGGTTTATGTAAAGGATTATAATAAATTCCAGAATTAAGTGCTATAGTTATTAGGTCTTTTTCTAAATTATATTTTTCTGAAAATATTTTTACCTGTTTATGATAATTGCCTTTTACATCTAATATTAACATTCCAATTTTATTATTTGGGTTATCATAGTTAAATTTCATTAATTGTTTTGTAAATGGATACATAGCTGATGATGTTTTTCCTGAACCTATTGTTCCTGTTATTAAAAAGTTTTGATATAATCCAGATTCTGTAACATAAGTTTTTGAGTTTGTTTTTTCATCTAACCCTACAAGAATTTTTAAGTTATCTTTTGTAATGCTTGAATGGTTTAAATTTTTTTCTTTTGTAATGTTAGAAGTGGTTTTAAAGAATTTTAATATGAATCTATTGTAAATGTAATTACTAATTGTAATGTTAGAAAAGATGAAAACAAATATATATGTTTTTTTTATGAATGCCCATAATTCTGGATTTGTAGTAACAATGTTAAAAGGATGAACAGCATATGTAATTATAATTTCTTTTGAAGTATAAATTGGATAAAATAATTTTATATTGAATAAACTAAAAATTAACAAGAAAATTAATATGAATAAAAGTTTTTTTGTGAGTTTTAAAATATTGAACCTCCTTAATTGAAATATTTCTTTTTGATATCTAATTTAGAGCCTTGTTTGTTGTGAAAAATAACTATTTCAAAATATGAATATAATGAATATAATGTAATAAAAAGATATATAATAAAAGATATAAAATATAAATCAATTAATTGTGAAATAAAATCACCGCCTTACATTTTTTCCCATAATACAATATTTTTTTTTATTTGTCTATACTTTTTTGAAAATTTATGCTAAAATATAAATTGTTATAAAAATTTATTTGTTACATAATACAAAGAATTTTAGATATTCAATTTATTTAGGTATGTTTTTATAGGAGGAGAATTATGAAATTTGAAAAAGATACTAGAATAGGTGAAATTTTAGAGAAATCACCTGAAAAAGCTGATATTTTACTAGAAATTGGAATGCATTGTTTGGGATGCCCAGCATCACAAATGGAAACAATTGAAGAAGCATGTGCTGTGCATGGTATAGAAGTAGAAGAAGTTTTAGAAAAATTAAATGCATAATAATTACAACTTTAATACAGGGATAGAGAATTTTAGCAATAAAATAGTATATTTTAAATAGTGCTAGAAAGTTTATAATTCTATTTTTTAAAATGACTCTGGGGTAAACTTTCAAAAATTTTTTGTCCTAGTATTAAAGTTGTAATTATGGTAAAATTGCATATTTTTCAAGAAATTGAAAAATTTTTTAGAAATGTATTGACAATGCTACAAAAATATTGTATTATATAAAAGCATTGTGGTTATACAATGTTATGTGGGCTATTAGCTCAGGTGGTAGAGCACTTGACTTTTAATCAAGTTGTCCCGCGTTCGAGTCGCGGATAGCTCACCAAAAGAACTAAATAATTACACATTATTTAGTTCTTTGTATTACGGCCCGTTGGTCAAGCGGTTAAGACATCGCCCTTTCACGGCGGAGACATGGGTTCGATTCCCGTACGGGTCACCAACTAATTTAATATATGCCACTTTAGCTCAGCTGGCCAGAGCATCGCACTTGTAATGCGAGGGTCCCCAGTTCGAATCTGGGAAGTGGCTCCAATAAGGTCAATAGTTTTGAGAAACTCTTAATTACTGGCTTTTTTAATGTATAAAAAAAATACATTCTACTTAAAAATTGCTTTGCATTTTAGCGAACAAACAATTAATAGGGCTTGAAAGATATAATTTTAAATATAGTCAAATCTAAATCAAGCCCTAATGTTTTTTATTATAATATTTAGTTAAGTTTTAATTTTATGATATCATTAAATGAATTAAAGCAAAGGAGGTATATATGGAAAAAATAGCAATAGTAACAGGAGCATCAAGAGGAATAGGAAGAGAAATAGCAAAAACATTAGCACAAAAAGGAATAAAAGTCATTGCTAATTACAACAAATCAGAAGAAGATGCAAAACAATTAAAAGAAGAAATGAAAAAAGAAAACATAGAAATAGATATATATAAAGCTGATGTTTCCAATAGGGAACAAATAAAAAAATTAGTAGAGTATACATTAAATAAATATAAAAAAATAGATATTTTAATAAATAATGCAGGAATATCAGAATATAAACTATTTACAGAAGAAACAGATGAGGATTGGAACAAAATAATAAACAATAATTTATATTCAGCATTTGCAATGTCACAAGAAGTAATACCAAATATGATACATAACAAAAATGGTTGTATAATAAATATATCATCAATATGGGGAATGGTAGGAGGTTCGCTAGAAGTTATTTATTCAGTTTCAAAGGCTGGAATGGATGGTCTAACTAAAGCACTTGCGAAAGAATTAGGACCATCTAATATAAGAGTAAACTCAATAGCACCTGGTTTAATAAATACAAGTATGAATTCAAACTTAACATATGAAGAATTAAAAGAGTTAAAAGATGAAATACCATTAGGAAAAATTGGAAATGTGGAGGATATTGCAAGATGTGTTAATTGGCTAGTTAATGATGAGTTTACAACTGGACAAATTATTTCTATTAATGGAGGATGGATTATAACATAAAAACACCATATTTAAATATGGTGCTTTTTATATTAATTTTGAGATGTTGCTTTTTTTCTTGAATAATTTCCAGATATAATTTTAGGAAAATATGTAATTATTTTATAAACTGCTAAACGTATTTTTTTACTCCATAAATATGTCTTTCTTAGTTTTTTTACAGAACCTAAAGATACAGGTTCATCTTCTAAAATTAAAAGTTCATTATGAACTTTTTCTAATGGAAAAATATAATTTTGCCCATCGTTATTATCCCATTGATTTTGTTTATTTTTAAAACAGAAGTTGAAAGATTCTCCTTCTAGTAAATTTATTTCAGCTTGAAATCCTAAGTCTGTTTTTTCCATAGTTATATCGTTTACATTTTCCCAATTAAGTCCAAAACCATAATGAATAGAAACTTCTTCAGAAGATTCTTGAAAAAGTTTTCCTGTATATGATATTTTAACTTTAAGATCGGAAGAGCACACGTCTGAACTCC
>CARBKU010000094.1 GCA_948946035.1 uncultured Clostridia bacterium | reverse complement strand
CTTTATTTTTAAAAAAACAAAAAAATGTTTGACATTTATTTGTTTGTATGATATTATAAAACAAAATAAAAAAATGGAGTGATAAATATGCCAAGAAAAAAGAAACCAGAATTAAATAAAAGAGAAAAAGCAATACTAAAATTCATTGAAAAACAAATCATGACACAAGGATATCCACCATCAGTAAGAGAAATAGGAAAAGCAGTTGGGTTAAGTTCAACTGCAACAGTACATGGCTACCTAGCAAAACTAGACGAAAAAGGATACATTAAAAAGCAAGACAAAAAAGGAAGAACACTAAGACTACTAAGAGGAGGAACAGGAGAAGCAAAAACAACATCAAGCAAAGACTTCTACACACAAAAAGAACTAGTAGAAGTACCAATAATAGGAAAAATAACAGCAGGAGAGCCAATTTTAGCAGTAGAAAACATAACAGACACATTTCCAATTCCAATTGACTTTGTTGGAAACTCAGAAAGCTTTATGCTAACTGTAAGAGGAGAAAGCATGATAGAAGCAGGAATATTAGATGGAGACTACATACTAGTAAAAAAACAAAACACAGCAAACAATGGAGAAATAGTAGTAGCACTAATAGGAGAAGAAGCAACAGTAAAAACATTTTATAAAGAAACAGACCACATAAGACTACAACCAGAAAATAGTACAATGGATCCAATAATAGTACCAACATGTGAAATATTAGGAAAAGTTGGCGGAGTATTCAGAAAAATGTAAAATTAAAATTCACATAACTTTCACAAAATCATATTGACAAGATGACACTGTGTCACATATAATGATACAGTGTCATTTATTTTGAGGGCTTATGAATACCAAAAATGCTACTATATCAAGACAAATATATAATTTTTTCAATCAACATTTGAATTCGAATGGAAGGATATTAAAAATTATATATTTACGTAACTTAACAAAATTTTAATATTAAATAAGCCAAAAGATAAGAAAGGAGATTTTTATGCTAAAAGTTTTAAAGAATTTAAAGAAGTCATTTTGGTCAGTTGTTATTATAGTAGCTTTATTATGTTTGCAAGCAGCTGCTGATTTAGCATTACCAGATTATACATCAAAAATTGTAAATGTGGGTATTCAATCAGGTGGAATTAAAACAGCTGTTCCTAAAGTGATTTCCAAAGAGAATATGGATATTCTTTTAATTTTTACAGATTCTGATAATGAGATTTTAGATAATTATAGCTTTATAAATGATGTAGTAAATAAGGAACAAGAGAAAGTAATCCAAAAGTTTTTAGGTAAGGATTTTGATATAAAAGCTAATAATTTATATGTATTAAATGAAATTAATATTGAAAAGGAACAAGAACTTGTTAAGATTTTAGCTACACCATTAATGGAGTTGTCAACAATTAATAATGAAGAGACTGCTAATAAAATAAAAGAACAAATTACAGTTAATATGCCTGAAAATCAAAAACAATACATATTGTCACAAAGTTTAATTGATATAGTTAAAAACATGCCAGAAGAGCAAAGAAATGTGTTATTAGAGCAGTTTACAAAACAAATAAATGAGATGGCAGATTCAATAAAAGAACAAGCAGCCATAGCATCAATAAAAGAAGTATACATCAATTTAGGTGTAGATACAGACAAGCTACAAAATGATTACATATTTTCATCAGGAATACAAATGTTAGGAGTAGCACTAGTTAGTATGATATCTGCTGTATTAATAATGCTATTTTCATCAAGAGTGGCAGCAAAGCTTGGTCAAATATTACGTGACAAAGTATTTAGCAAAGTATTAACCTTTTCTAACAAAGAGTTAAGCGAATTTGGAGCAGCATCACTAATAACTCGTAGTACAAATGACATTCAGCAAATTCAACAACTAATTACAATGTTATTTAGAGTATTGATATATGCACCAATTATAGGTGTAGGAGGATTTATAAAGGTATTAACAAATAGTGACAACTCAATGGCATGGATTATAGGTGTTGCAATACTTGCTATTTTATTTGTTGTAGGAACATTGTTTATAGTTGCAATGCCTAAATTTAAAAAATTGCAAGATTTAACAGACAAGCTAAACTTAGTATCAAGAGAAATACTTACAGGATTGCCAGTTATTCGTGCATTTAATAAAGAAAAAAGAGAAGAAGTAAGATTTGACATAGCAAATAAAGATTTAATGAAAACAAATATTTTTGTAAACAGAGCAATGTCAATGATGATGCCACTATTAATGTTTATTATGAACTCAATGATGATTTTAATTATTTGGGTTGGAGGACATGGGGTAGATCAAGGACTATTACAAGTTGGAGATATGATGGCATTTATTCAATATATGATGCAAATATTAATGGCATTTTTAATGATATCTATGATATCAATTATGCTACCAAGAGCATCTGTATCTGCCAAACGTATAAATGATGTAATTGAGACTGAGCCAGCAATTAAAGAAAAAGAAAATTTAAAAGAATTTAATAAAGACAAAAAAGGGTTAGTAGAATTTAAAAATGTAAGTTTTAGATATCCAGACGCAGATGCAGAAATACTAGAAGATATCAACTTTACAGCAAAACCAGGAGAAACAACTGCAATAATAGGAAGCACAGGAAGTGGAAAATCAACAATTGTTAATTTAATTCCTAGATTTTATGATGTTACAGGAGGGGAACTTCTAATTGATGGTATAAATATAAAAGATGTATCATTAAAAAAACTAAGAGACATTATAGGATTTGTACCACAAAAAGGAGTACTATTTTCAGGAACAATAGAATCAAACATAAAATATTCAGATGAAAATATGTCTGATAAGCAAATGAAAGAAGCAGCCGAAATTGCACAAGCAACAGAGTTTATTGAAGCAAAAGAGAAAAAATACCAAGATAGCATTGCACAAGGCGGAGGAAATGTTAGTGGTGGACAAAAACAACGTTTATCAATTGCAAGAGCAATAGCAAAAGACCCAGAAATATTTGTATTTGATGATAGTTTTTCTGCCTTAGATTTTAAAACAGATTCCACATTAAGAGAGGCATTATCAGAAAAAACAGAAAATAAAACAGTAATAATAGTAGCACAAAGAATTAGTACAATATTAAATGCAAACCAAATTATTGTACTAGAAGAAGGAAAAGTAGTAGGAATTGGTACACATGAGAAATTAATGAAAGATAACGAAACATATAGACAAATTGCATTATCACAATTATCTGAAGAAGAACTTGCAAATAATGGAGAAAAAAATAATAATAAAAAAGAAACTAAAAGAAAGGAGGAATAGATATGCCAGGACCAATGGGAGGACCAGGACATGGACCAGGTGCAAATGCTACACAACCAAAACCAAAAAACTTTAAGGAAACGACTAATAAATTAATAAAAAACTACTTATTGAAATATAGAGTAGCATTAATAATAGTATTTATATTTGCAATTGGAAGCACAATATTTACAATTGTAGGACCAAAAATACTAGGAAATGCTACAACAGAAATATTTAATGGATTAATAAGTAAATTATCTGGTGGAGATGGAATAGATTTTGGAAAAATTGCACAAATATTATTAACACTACTAGGATTATATGTTATTAGTAGCATATTTTCGTTTATTCAAGGATTTGCAATGACAAGTGTAGCACAAAAACTTACATATAAAATAAGAAATGATATTGCTATAAAAATTAGCAAATTGCCAATGAAATATTTTGATAAAAAAACACATGGAGAAGTATTATCAATAATTACAAATGATATAGATACATTAAGTATGAACTTAAATCAAAGTATAACACAAATTATTACTGCAATTTGTACATTAATTGGAATATTAATAATGATGTTTTCTATTAGTTGGCAAATGACAATTATTTCACTTGTTATATTACCAATTTCCATATTAATAGTAAAACAAATAGTAGGAAAATCACAAAAATACTTTAAAATGCAACAAGATTATTTAGGCCATGTAAATGGTCAAGTAGAAGAAATATATAGTGGATTAAATGTTGTAAAAGTATTTAATGGAGAAGAAAAAGCAAAAATAGAATTTAAAAAAGCAAATAGTGAATTATATCATTCTGGATGGAAAGCACAATTTTTATCAGGATTAATGCATCCATTAATGAACTTTTTAGGAAATTTATCATATGTAGCAGTTGCAGTAGTAGGTGGATATTTAGCTGTTCAAGGCACAATTACTGTTGGAAATATCCAAAGTTTTATACAATATAATAGACAATTTATTCAGCCAATAGGTCAAATAGCACAAATATCTGGAATGTTGCAAGCGATGGTTGCAGCAGCCGAAAGAGTATTTGAATTTTTAGAAGAACCAGAAGAAGAGGAAACTTCAAAGGGAACAATAGATTCATCAAAATTAAACGGAGATGTAGAATTTAAAAATGTACATTTTGGATATAATTCAGAAAAAACAATAATAAATGACTTTAGTAGCAAAATAAAACAAGGTCAAAAAATAGCAATTGTTGGACCAACTGGTGCTGGTAAAACAACTATAGTAAAATTATTAATGAGATTTTATGATGTGAATTCAGGAGAGATTTTAGTTGATGGTCATAATATAAAAGATTTTACAAGAGGAAATCTTCGTAAAATGTTTGGAATGGTTTTACAAGATACATGGCTATTTGGTGGAACTGTACAAGATAATATAAAATATGGAAAAGAAGAAGCAACAGAAGATGAGGTAATTAAGGCAGCAAAAGCTGCACATGTTCACCATTTTATAAAAACTTTACCAAATGGATATAATTCTGTATTAAATGAAGAATCAAGTAATGTTTCCGCTGGGCAAAAACAATTATTAACAATTGCTAGGGTTATTTTAACAGACCCTAAAATATTAATTTTAGATGAGGCAACAAGTTCTATTGATACAAGGACTGAAATTCAAATTCAAAAAGCAATGGATAATTTAATGAAAGGTAGAACTAGTTTTATTATTGCACATAGGTTATCAACTATTAAAAATGCAGATTTAATATTGGTTATGGATCATGGCGATATTGTTGAACAAGGTACTCATGAAGAGTTGCTTGCTAAAAATGGTTTTTATGCAGATTTATATAATAGTCAGTTTGAGGAAATTGAAGAATAAGCAGAAAATTCAAAGAATATTTAAAGAATTACATAAAAGTATTGACAAATCAATAAGAGCACCAGGCAACAATAGTAGTTGCCTTCTGAGTGGATTAAAAAATGCAAGCTGCGGAGTCGCAGGCGAAATGCTGAAATCATTCTATATTGGCCGAAACTTAAATTAAACATAGTCTTTTATTTTTCGGAATTTTGTGATAAAATATACTAGAAATTTAGGAGATGATATAAATATGGACGTTTTAGTAGAAAAACAATTGATGAATTTAATAGAAAATTTAGTTTGTGAAAAAATAGTAGAAGATGAAAATTTTTTAAGATTTTCATTTTATGAAGTTCGAGTAAAGGGAAAAGTAACAAGTGAAAATGAAGAAGAATTTTTAATACTAGCAAATAATAAACTAACTAATATGGGATATAAGGTATATTTTCAAGAACAAGAATTTCGATATAACAATACTAAAAGACTAGTACAACCAAATGAACTATTAATAGCAATAAAAGAAAGATAGAAGAAGCACAAAAAATTTAAATACCAAACAAAAATAACTAAAATAT
>CARBKU010000093.1 GCA_948946035.1 uncultured Clostridia bacterium | reverse complement strand
AAATAAAATAATGTCGAGTCATTTCTGACTTAACATTATTATACTAGGAGGTAAACAATATGAAAAAATCATGGTATAACTTTTTGGAAGGCTTCTTTTGCTTCTTTTTTAAGGATGCAAAAAAGGAGTTAGAGGCAATAGCAGAGGAAGAGATTCCAGATGATGAACAAGTGGCGAAAGAGGCCACAGTAAAAACGTTGCAAAAGCAGGACATTATCAAATGGTTAAAAGATGTAAAACAGTCTGGGGCGAGACAGAAGTGTTTTTTTAACACAGTAGTCACAGAAAAACTTAAGAAAGAATTATAAGCAAAGGGCTATGATGTGGATGATTCATTAACAAGTATAGATGGAGCACCAATGGTAAAAATAACACGGTAGGTCCTATTTTTGCAAGCAATTTTTGGCTGTGCTATCATTAATGATAGCATGTATTTTTTATACATTAAAAATACATTTAACATAAAATTGTTTTGTGATTTCGGCGAACGAACAATTAAACAGAACTTGAAAGATATAATTTTAAATATAGTGAAATCAAAATCAAGCCCCTATTGTTCTATTTTATTATTTAAAAATTAAAAAAATAATTGTATAAAAAACATATAGGAGTGTATAATTATAAAAACTGAAAGGAGAGATAAAATGGATAGAAAAATTAAAGTAGTTCAATATGGAACTGGAAAAATGAGTATATATACAATGAGATATGTATATGAAAAAGGTGCAGAAATTGTAGGAGCAGTAGACACAAATCCAAATATAATAGGAAAAGACATTGGAGAAATAATAGGGACAGAAAATAAAGGAATAAAAGTAGTATCACTTGCAGAAGCAGAAAATATGTTAAAAGAAACGAAGCCAGATATAGCAATAGTAACAACAATGAGTTTATTTAAAGATGTAGAAGAATCATTAAAATTATGTGCAAAATTAGGAATTAATGCAATAACCACATGTGAAGAGGCCTTTTATCCAATGAACTCTAATCCAGTAGCAACAAAACAAGTTGATGAATTAGCAAAGCAAAATGCTTGTACAATAACTGGAAGTGGATATCAAGATATTTATTGGGGGCAATTAATATCAAGTATAGCAGGTTCAACACATAAAATAACAAAAATAAAAGGTAGTTCAAGTTACAACGTAGAGGACTATGGTATTGCTTTAGCAGAAGCTCATGGAACAGGATTATCATTAGAGGAATTTGACAAACAAGTAGCATCAGTTGATAGAATTTCAAATGAAGAAAGACAATCTATGATTGAAAAAGGAGAGTATTTACCATCATACATGTGGAATGTAAATGGATGGTTATGTGCAAAATTAGGACTAACTGTAAAATCACAAACACAAAAAACAGTTCCACAAACACATTCAGCAGATATAGAATCATCTACTTTAAATATGACAATAAAGGCAGGTAATAGCACAGGAATGAGTGCGGTAGTTACAACAGAAACAGAAGAAGGCATAACTATAGAAAGTGAATGTATTGGAAAAGTATATTCAGAAGAAGACTTTGATAAAAATGAATGGACTATAATGGGAGAACCAGAAACAACATTAGTTATTAATAAACCAGCAACAGTAGAGCTTACTTGTGCAAGTATTGTAAATAGAATTCCTGATGTTATTAATGCCAAACCAGGTTATGTACCAACAGAAGGAATAGGAGAATTAAACTACAAAGTAAAGCCATTAAATGAATATGTAAAATAAATTTTTGTGACTATAATAAAATATTTTACCTAAATATTGCTATAAAAAGCTTGATTTTTCAGTATATCTGTGATAAAATAAAAATAGTTTTATATATAAGAGAGGTGAAAACTTAAAGATTTACTTTAAGAACATATATGGGAAAAAATAGAAATATTAATAAAGAAGAAAATAAAAAACTAGATATTCTTGGTATGTGGAAAAACTTTTGGAATCCTGAAGCACAAGAAAAATCTAAAGAAGAAGAAATATTACAAAGCAATAAAATCTCTGAAGATGATAAAAAGGAATTATTAGAATCATTAGATGAAATGGACAAACTAAGCAACAAATTATTTAGAGATAGCTACAAAGTTACAATATTAAAAAGAAAAAATTTAAAAGAGGATGCAAAAATAAGCTTAAACATGCAAAAATTAAATGAAGAAGAACTATCAAAATATAATAATAGAGATGATGAACAAAACGAGATGGTAAAATAGTTACTAAAATACAAGAATAATTAAAAATTCTTGTATTTTTTTCTTGACAAATGTTAAAACTACCATTATAATAAATATCGTTACTTGATATGGCGAAGTAGCTCAGTTGGCTAGAGCATTCGGTTCATACCCGAAGGGTCATGTGTTCGAATCACATCTTCGCTACCAAAGTTTAAAATAGGTGAAAACAGTGTGTATCAATGGAAATGGACATACTGTTTTTAACATTTTATCAATTTTGTCTTCTAAAAATGGACAACTTTTAGAAAAATGTATGCAACCAGATTTTTTTCAGAGATGAAATTTTATGTTCTAAAAACAAAAAAAGAGCCTCTAAAATAGGAACTCTTTTAATATTTATATTGATAGTTCTCCAGTTATAGCATTTAATCCTTTTTTCTTCATTTCTTCATCGGGGTGGACATATAAATCCATGAATACTTGAACTCCACTATGTCCCATAAGACGAGCCATAGTTTTATAATCTACTTTCTTTTTTACTTCCAATGTGCCGAAATGTATGCCTCAAAGGATGTGGCTTTCTATATTTTACACCTGCATTTTCTAAGATTTTTTGTAATTCCTATAAATATTTTCATATGGGATATGATGCCAAAGTTCATCACAAAAAATAAAATCTTTACTAGAATTATAAGGTGTCATTTTTTAAAATTCCCTTAATGTTTCTAATAATTTTCCGTCAATATACATTTCTCTGTCAGAATTGCCTGTTTTTCCAGTTAAGGGTTTTCTTTTTCCGTCTTTATCGTAATATTGTCCTATCCAACGAGTTTTTTCCTTTCCTGTTTTTGTTTTGTAAGTTGCTTTGTAAATAGTTCCTTCTCCATTTGCTCTTTTAGACATAATTATTTTTAGTAATAATATTTATTTACAAATAATTATAGTTTAACAAATATAAGTGTTGATTTAGATAACAAAAATTATTGTAGCATTAATGGTGTATTACATACAAAAAATAAAGATACTATAATATGCTATCCAATAGCAAAAAGTGGTACAAGCTATAATATTTTAAATGGTGTAACTACTATTGCAGATAAAGCATTTTCATGTACTAATTTAACAGATATAATTATTCCTAATACAGTAACTAAAATTGGAAATTGGGCATTCAGCGGAAATTTGAAGTTGAAAAAGATTGAATTGCCATCTAATATTACAACAATAGGAGATTATGCTTTTTCAGACAATTCTGCACTAACAGAAGTTATATCACAGGCTAATCCTCAAAACTTAGGAAAAAATGTTTTTGAGATTGAAAATAAAGATTTAACATTAACAGTATTAAAGGGAACATCTTTAGAGAAGTATGCAAAAGAAAATAATATTAAGTATAATACGATAGAGAATGATATTGTTACAGCAATAATAGACATTGTAGATAAAAATGGAGCATCACAACCACGTATGGGAGGTGCAGATGATTTATATAGTTTTATAGGTCTTCCAAAAGGTTCAAATTATGGAGAATGTTATTATCAATTATATTTTGAAGAATATGTAGGAAATACTTTAAGTGTAGAAGGTTTAGGTACATTTACTTATGAGAAAAAAGAAGATGTAGGAATGCAAAATGAACAATATATTTATAAATGTAAAATAACAAATCCAGAAATGTTTTATAAAGCTGGTACACACGAATATAGTGTTACATATACAGTAGAAAAAACAAATAAAACATATACAACAAAATTTGAAATAGAAGTTAATGGATTTGAAATAAAAACTTATAAGGTAAAAGCTGATAAGAAAATTGGAATTTCTTTAACTGGAGCAATGGGTGACAAAAATAATTTAAAAGTAGATACTATTGATAAGCAAGATGCTACATATGTTGAAATGGTGTCAAAGCTTAGTCTGAATAGAGAAAATGTTGATATATATGCTTATGATATAAATGTTGAAGGAGAATATGAAGGAGAATATGAAGGAGAATTGACATTAACTTTTGATGTTGGAGAAGAATACAATGGAAAAAAAGCTAATATTTTGCATATGAAAGACCATTTTATTGAAAAATTTGAAGCAACAGTTGAAAATGGAAAAGTAACAGTAACTGTTACAGAATTGTCTCCATTTATGATTGCAATAGAAAATACTAGTGTGAAAACTGAAAAAACAACAGAGAAAAAGAAAGAACACAAACTTGATGAAACACCAAAAACAGGAACAACATTTGAAATAGCAAGCATTTTATCTGTAATTACATTAATATCAATAGCAGGAATTGTTATTACAAATAAATATAAAAAATAAAATTAGTAAGGGCAGATTTTTATGTCTGCCCTATTATAAAAATAAGGAAGATGAAAAATGTCTAAAGAACAACACACAAAAACCAATAAGAAAAAATTAAAAAAAATAATAATAATATTTTTAAGCCTAGTATTAGTTATTTCTATTGTTAGTATTATAGTTTTAAAAGTATTTGAAGATAAAGATACGAAAGCACAACAAGAAATAATGCAAGTATTAGATATAATAGAACAAGAAAAGCAAATAGCAGAACGAATGGAACAAGTAGAAGAATTAAAAAAAGAAAATCAAGATATAATAGGTTGGCTAGAAATTAAAGATACTAACATAAAATATCCTGTATTGCAAGGCACAGACAATGATTATTATTTAACACATAATTATAAAAAAGAACAAATTACAGGTGGTTCACTATTTTTAGATAAAGATTATGACTTTTCAATTCCTAGTAGCAATTTATTGATATATGGACATAGAAACAAAAATGGAATTATGTTTGAAGATTTACTAAAATATAAAGATGAAGAATTTTACAAAGAGCACCCTACAATAAGATTTACAACCACAGAAGACGATACAGAATATGAAATAATATCAATATTTTATTCAAGGGTATATTATCAAGACGAAAAAGATGTTTTTAGATATTACTATTTTATAAATGCAGAGAATGAAGAAGAATATAACGAATATGTAAGTAATGCTAAAAAGGTAAGTATATACGATACAGGAATATCGGCAAAATATGGAGAACAACTATTAACACTTTCAACTTGTGAATATTCTCAACAAAATGGTAGATTTGTAATAGTAGCAAAGAAATAATCTTAATTATGAGGTTCTTTTTTATTTTCTCATGACCTCATAGAACAATTTTATTTTTTCAGACAACAAATTATATGTCTAATCTCAAAAATTTTGTTCACAAATAATCTCGTGTGTGTATCAGGTGATTAAAAATCCAATTTTATTAGAAATATTTTGTTCATTTATTTTGAATTTTAATTGAATTTATATTTAGAATATGTAATTTGTTGTATGAAGTATAGAAATGAGTTTAATCTTAAAAATAACAATAAAAGAACTACATATAAAATGATATTAATTATAGTGAAATTCATATTTTAGAGATACATACGACGATAAGACAAGGTACAAAAATAAACTTGTCCTTCAAAATATGTTCTTATATATAAAGAAGTTGTTATTAATGACAAGACAAGTTCATTTATTGATA
>CARBKU010000092.1 GCA_948946035.1 uncultured Clostridia bacterium | reverse complement strand
CTTTCTGATATATTTGTCCAAACAAAAATAGTATTTATATATTATATTATTTAACTAACAAAAAAATTACAACTTTTTTTATTGTATAGCTAAATTGGAGATTTTTCCTACAATATAAAAATAGATTCAACCCTTTTAATTGAATCTATTTTTTATTAAACCTAATCTATCTTTTTATATTTAATTGCATAATATATAGATATTGTAGTTATTATCATCACTAATATAATTATTGTTCTTCCTGTACCTGCTTTTGGAAGAATTCCTTGTTTCAAATTATCTACAGTACTATTTTTTACTTCTACATTTTTATTAATATTAGTACTTGTATCATTTTTAGCATTATTATTGTTATTATTTGTTGTATCATTTTGTTCTTTAACTTTATCATTATATATTATCCCTTTGGTATCATCTTTAAATGTTACACTTCCATCAATGCTTAATATACATGTATACATTTTTTTATTAGCTATATATCCTTTTGGAGCTTCTAGTTCTTTATACTTATATGTTCCTGCTTCTATATTTTTAAATACAATATTTCCATTCTTGTCAGAAGTAGCTTTTATTTGATTTCCATCTTCGTCTAGTATTGGCTTTTCGTTTTTATCAAATAATCCTATTACTGCTCCTTCTACTGGCTCAGTTGTTCCTGTTCTATATTTTTTTAGTTTTATTTTTAGTAGTTCATTCTCTACCTCTAATTTTATCTCTTTTCCTGTTTCAACATTCACTGCTCTTCCATCGCTAGTAACTTTAAATGTTATTTTATTTGACTTAAATGCATATTTTTGCGGTGCCTTTGTTTCTTCTACAGTATATATTCCCTGTGTTAGTCCTTCTATATAAAATATACCATCTACACCAGTTGTTCCTTGTCTTACAACATCACCTTTTTCATTTTTAACTTGAAAATCTGCTCCTTGTAAAGGATTTCCATTTTCATCTTTTTTTAATACTGGAATTTTATAATTATTTATTTCTACTTTTAATCTAGTAAATTCAATTTGTGTTAATATAGGACAATCATGACTTACATAAGATGAAATTAGTCCAAAACTCTCTCCTACATGTTTAGAATAATCTAGATTTACATTTAAAATTTCTTCTTCATTATCAATTACTGTTATATTTGTAGGTGAAGTTTTAATAATTAATTGATGTATATCAGATACTTTTTTATCTACAGATGCTATCGGTGCTCCTGCATAACTCTCTACTGATGTTCTATCTGTTGTTTCAAATGTATTAATATCTACATCATCTATTCTATAAATACATATTGTACTTTGTTTAATCAACAATATATATCCTGACAATTTCCCATCTTCTTTTTTTGCATTAAATATAAATCCTGCTCCATCAAGTGTATGATAACTTGCTTTTGTTTCATCAAGAATAAATGAAAATGTTTTTTCTCCTGCATAAGAATAATCTTTGTATAAGAAATCTTTATATGATACTTGACCATATCCATAAAATCTAATTGCTTCTTCTGGATCTATTTCAATATGTTTTCCATTAAATGCTTTGTCACTATCTGTAGTTCTAGTATGCCATTCCCAATAATCCTCAAAATAATATTGATTATCAGATTCTTCAAGTGCACCATTTATAGGTTTATTTGCTGTTTCATCTTCTACTAATGTCATACCTGAATTTGCTTTTACCTCTTTAGCATGCGCTACTTGCTTTACTTCTCTATTAATTCCTCCAAATACAGTTGTAATTAAAATTGTAATTGCAATTAAACAAATTAATATAATTGCAACTTTTTTCTTTTCTCTTAATTTCTTCATATTTTTTTCTCCTAAATACATTTCTTTTACTTATTATAAAATATTTGTCTTTATTTGTTAATACTTTAATTTTTTCATTTTGTTATTTATTTCTGTAACAACTACGGATAATGCTTTTTGTTGTTTAATTTTTTATATATTAAGTTTTAATTACATTATTATTACTGTGCCTAATTTTGTCATTGAGGATGGAAAATTCTCTGTCTCCTGCAAAATTATATAAAAATTTTTATTGTATAAATTATTTTAATATGTTATATTATAATGTATATAATAATATTATTAATAAAGGAGGACTAAATATGGCAATTTGGATAATATTAGCTATTATAGTTATACTTATACTAGCAATTATAAATATTTATAATGGACTAGTTCAATCAAAAATAAAAGTTGAAAATTCATGGAGTCAAATAGACGTTCAGCTACAAAGAAGATTTGACTTAATACCAAACTTTGTAGAAACAGTAAAAGGGTACATGACACATGAAAAAGAAACATTCGAAAAAATTGCAGAATTAAGAACATCATGGGCAAACACATCTAGCGTATCACAAAAAGCAGAACTAGACAATCAATTATCTGGAGCTTTAAAAACAATAATGGCAGTATCAGAAAGCTACCCTGAATTAAAAGCAAATCAAAACTTCTCTGATTTATCAGAAGAATTAAGAAATACAGAAAATAAAATATCATTTTCACGACAATTTTACAATGATACAGTAACAATATATAACACAAAACTACAAGTATTTCCTTCTAACATAATTGCAGGAATGTTTAACTTCCAGCCAAAAGACTTATTCAAAGCTGAAAGTGATGAAGCTAGAAAAAATGTAAAAGTAGACTTTGGAAATAAATAAGAAAACAAGTGGTGCCAAAAAAGATATGTATTTTTGGCACTTTTGTTACAGAAAGGATTAAATAATGTTTGAAAATACTAGAAAAAATAAAATTGAATCTGGAATTATTGTTAGCATATTTATTATAGTAATAACCCTTATCATATACTATATATGTCATGCCTTAAAATTAGGTCCAATATCTATATTTATTGCACTAATTTTTTCAATTGGTTCAGCATGGGGGTCTTATTATTATAGTGATAAAATTGTTTTATCTTTAAATAAAGCTAGGCCAGCAACAAAAGAAGAAGATTTAAAATTAGTAAATATATTAGATGCATTAATGCTTTCTTCTGGATTAACTACAAAACCTAGATTATATGTTGTAGACGATAACCAACCAAATGCATTTGCAACAGGAAGAAACCCAGAAAATGCTGTTATCTGTGTAACTACTGGGCTTTTAGAAAAATTAGATTATTATGAATTAGAAGGTGTAATTGCACATGAAATGAGTCACATCAAAAATTATGACATTCGTCTAAGTTGTGTAGTTTCAGTAATGGTAGGATTTATAGTAATGCTATCTGATTTATTTTCAAGAACCCTTTTCTTTGGTGGTTCAAATGATAGGGACAGAGATAGTAAAGGAAATGGAATATTAATGATAATTGGTTTAATTTGCTTAATACTTGCTCCTATTTTTGGTTCGTTAATGCAACTTGCACTTTCAAGAAAACGTGAATTTCTTGCTGATAGCACTGCTATAGAATTTACTAGAAATCCAGATGGATTAATTTCGGCTTTAGAAAAACTTGAAAATGACCCAAACCAATTAGAAGTAGCTAATAGTGCAACTTCTAACATGTATATTGTTAATCCGTTTAAAAAATCTTCTAAAAGTGGAAAGAAAAAGACCTCAAGTTTATGGTCTACTCATCCAAGTACACAAGATAGAATAGAAGCTTTACAAAATTTAAAATAGTTACTACTAAACATAGTCCATATTTTAATAATTTCTTGAACAATAAACTTTCAAGAAATTATTAAAATATGGACTAGTGATGATTAGTAACTTTAAATACAGTACTTGCATTTTTATTTGTTATTTCTGCAATTTCATCTATAGACAATTTTTTAACTTCAGCAACTTTTTGAGCAATATATTTAACATTTCTTGGGTCATTTCTTTTTCCTCTTAATGGTTCTGGAGATAAGTATGGACTATCAGTCTCTATTAATATCTTATCATTTGGTACCATCTGTATTATTTCATTTGCATTTTTTGAATTTTTAAATGTTATAGGACCAGCAAAAGATATGTAAAATTGCATCTTTAACGCCTCTTTTATTAATTCTCTATTTAATGGGCAACAATGAAAAACCCCTTTATTTTTAACTGGATTTTGCTTTAAAATTTCTATTGTGTCCATAACCGCTTCCCTAGTATGAATTACGATAGGTAAATCTAGTTCATTGGCCAATTTTATCTGTGCAATAAATGCAGTTTTTTGTAATTCTTTATTTTCTTTATTACAGTAATAATCTAATCCAATTTCACCAATAGCTACTACTTTACTATTTTTTTGCACTAATTCTTTAATTTTTCGAACCATTATCCACAATTCTTCTTCATTTTGTGGAATATCATTAGGAGAAATACCACAAGTTGCATAAATAAAATCATACTTTTTAGCCAATTCTGTTGCAAATTCTGAACCTGCTAAGCTATACCCAGCTGATATAAATTTATCAACTTCTTTGCTAATTTCCTCAATAACTGCCTCTCTATCTTTATTAAACTTTTCATCATCCAAATGTGCATGGCTATCAAAAAGTTTCATTAATTTTCCCTCCACAAAACTACTACATTTGCTACAGCATATTCTTTGCAATGCGATATGCTAATGTCTATATCCATTATTTTTTCTAGTTCTTTTCCTATAATACTAACTTTGGGTCTTCCTTGATTGTCATTTTCAACTTCTATGTTTTTCCATGATATTGAGTATTTGTTTTCTATTTCTTTTGATATTGCTTTATATGTCGCTTCTTTTGCTGCAAATCTAGCTGCATAATGCTGATATTTTTGCTTTTTTTTACTCTCACAATATTCTTGTTCTTTTTCACTATATATTGTTTCTATAAATTTTTTTCCTATACTTTGTTCTATACTTTTTTTTATTCTATCTATTTCTATAATGTCTGTACCACATGTTATTTTCATAATTTTTTAATTTCTTCCTTTTTATCTATTTATTAATACTATAAAGTTTACTATGTTTAATATTAATGATATAATTAATATTATTAGTACTATACTATTGGCTTTAAATGTTTTTTTGATATTGAATTCTTTATATAGTACATCATATTTATTTTTTATTTCTTTATATAATTCTTCTAGTTTAAATTCTTCTTGTAACCTTTGGTTTAACATATTTCCTGTTTCGTTATCTGTTACTTCTTGCACCCATATCTCTTTTGTGAATTTAGAAAATTTTTCTCTTATTTTTTTTATATCATCTGTATCTTTGCTTTCTCCTGATAATTTTTCTAAGTATATTTTTTTATATAAATTAATTATATATGTATAAAAATATTGGTTCTCATATTCGTGTGGTAATACTGTATAATGATTAATATCATAGCTAGATGCAAATAAACTGATTGAATTTTTCGTTAATCCTATTTTTGCATATTTCCATTTTGAAAATGTTTCTACATTTTCTTTTTCATAGTTTATACTGTTATCTGCTGATAAGTTATTTGCAAATTTGTTGAATTGATGTTCTATTTTTTCAAATTCGTTCAAATTGTTCCACGCTTCTTGGTCAATACATAAATATGAATATGTTAAAAATCTTTCACTATTTATGTTTAATTTTTTTATATCATTTTTTGTTCCTGTTATTTTTTGTATAAATTCCTTAAGGCTTTCTATACTTGAAAAGCTATCTGTTTGTAGCATTATTTTGTCATAGTTTTCTAAATTAGATATGTCTGAACATATATCTTTAAATTTATAATTGAAATTTAGTATATTTGAAAAACTTTTATTATCTTCTACATTTGTTTTTATACATAAAAAACATATTCCAGTAT
>CARBKU010000091.1 GCA_948946035.1 uncultured Clostridia bacterium | reverse complement strand
CTGTATTTTGCAAAGTAGACAATAATTTATCAAATAAATCAATATCTTTTAGTAATTTCTTATTTTCTTTGGTCAATTTACGATTTTCTTTTATTAGTTTTTTATTTTCCTTTTCGCAATCATCTAATAATTTTACTTGTTCTGTAATCATTGACAGATTTCTTCGTAGATAAATATTTTGTTCAATAAGTTTTAAATTTTCTTCTTTAAAAGGCTCTATAATTTGTTTTTGTGCATATTTAGAACTAATTAACTCTGGAACTTCTCTTATTTCAAGAGGTACTGGAAAATCTGTTTTTAAGAAATTATCTATTTCGTTAAAGCCCGTTAATTTCTTTAGTGTTTGAATAGATACATGTTCAGAATTATTAGCTTGTCCTCGTTCTAGTTTAAATCCATGTTCAATCATGTGAGTATAAAAGGCATCTTGTAATTGTCTGTAACTATCTTTACCTTTCCAAAATTCGCTACAAGCAACTTTGTCAATATTATTGCTGTTTTTATCTTTTGTATGTACTACTGGAATAAAGACAAGGTGCATGTGTGGTGTTTCTTCATCTAGGTGTACATTAGCAGACATGATATATTTTTCCTCTAAATTTTTATAACTACAAATAAAATTATATGCTTCTTGAAAATATCTTTTTGTTTCTTCTGTGCCAATTTCTTGAAAAAATTCTCTATCAGAAGTTATGATATATTCACAAGCTATATTGCTTACTGTTTTAATTTGACCTTTTAAATGATATGATTCTTTTATCTTATCAAATAATTTGTCATAGGACATAGTCGCTTCTTTTAGACTATAATTCAAATGTGATTTTGTTTGATCTATATTTTTATTAGAGTAGTTTTTGTTTTTTCTCTCATTGTGTTTATAAATTCCTTTCAAATTTTCTCTTTTATATTTTTCATTTCTTATAATAGCATAACTCATTTTTAAATTCCTCCTTGACTAACTTTTTAGGGAGAACACTTTGAAGTGTTATAACATACTACAACACTTTTTATAAAAGTGTCAGTATGGCATGGAAAATACTTTTCCCTACAACCTTTGTTTCAAAAAATGTAATAAACATTTTTTGAATATGAAATTTATATCGGTTTCATGCTTCCGTTTAAGAAACAAATAAAAACATTAATTTTCATTTGTTTTATTAACAGATTCATCAGTATTAAAATAACTTAATAATAATCGTTTCTTATTTTCATTGCCTTTCATCATAATATTAGGACTAACTTGCCAAAGACCATTTTGAATTTTTACTAAAAATTTTTGCTTTTGTAATTTTTTCATTACTTTAGCAATAGTAGCTTCAGATGTATGTGTATTTTTCTGTATTGTTTTATAAGTACCTATAAACATATTTGTACTTGGGTGAGTATTATCTAAAATATACTTTAAAATAGCAACTTGCTTGTTTTCAATATCACCTAAAACATGAAGAAAATCGCTTAAATACAATTTCCAGAAATTCTTTTGCCCATATACTTTTTTAGTGATTTGATCTACTTCAATTATTTCTCTAGTTTCTTTATCTATTAACTCTTTTCTTTTTGTACCAATTAAGGTATTTGTTTTTTCTATATATTCAATTCTTTTCATTGTTAAAACCTCCAAAATCTAAAATAAAAACACTACACTATAGTAAAGTGAATATTAAAGTGTAGTGAAGTATAGAAAAAGCCTATGAGTGCTAACATATAAACACTTATAGACTTTTTACAAATTTGTTACTCTTTTCTTATTATTAATATAATTCTCAAAATTAGATTAAGCAGAATATTATTTTATAATTTCCTGTACAGAAATGAGTAGTTACTTTAAATTTTATTATAGGATAGATAACAAACACACACCACATGGTGTTGATGTATACCCATCTTCTGCAGCTGGTGTTCCATTTACAGCATCATATATTGCCTGTAAAGGTGACACAATTGCTAACTTACAAGAAGACTTAGCTGCTGAGCAAAAAGCAAGAGCAACTTATGAAAAATTAATTGACCTTTGCCGTGATAACCCAGAAGTTTTAGATCCATTAAGATATTTAAGACAAAGAGAAGTTGTTCATTTCCAAAGATTTGGTGAAGCTCTTCGTGGTGTTCAAGATAAATTAGCAGAAAAGAAATTTTATATGAATGATATGAAACCTTATGATATGAATAACAATGATTGTGGATGTAATAATTAATAGTATTATTCAAATTTTAATAAAAAAATATGTATAAAATTATATTAATATTGTTGACTTATGTTAATTAAATATATATAATATTTATAATATTTTGTATAATGTAACTTTAGGCAACCGAAAAAAGAGATTTTTTATAAAACTCTTTTTTCTACAGTTTAAACGGAGGTTATGGCCATGGAAAAAATATTAACACTTGATGAAGCAAAAAAATGTATAGCTAAATTAGAAATGTCAAACAGTACTTCTGCAATAATTTATGGTATTTTTGATGAGGAATCTTTGAATTTACTAAAAAAAGAAGGGTATTTTTCCCAAACTTATAAAAACTATACCTGTTTTTATAAGGACGTAATGCAACTTCTCTTGCCACAGGAATTCAAAGATGAAATTTTTAAACTTGAAATTAAACAAAGTATAAAAAATGTGGCAAATAAAATAGCTAACATGTAAATTTTCTTGGTTAACTGGAAAAGAGACACGTATTTTGTGTCTCTTTATTAGTTCTAATTTAAGCTATCTTTAACTTTTTGCAACATCTCTTTATATGTTGCAAGTTTCAATTTTTCTTCGTTTATTTTTGATTCTGGAGCCTTATTAACAAAACCAGAATTTGACAACATCTTTTCACATCTAGCAACCTCAGATTCCAAGCGTTGTTTTTCCTCAAATAGCCTCTTCTTCTCTTCTTCCAAATCAATTAATCCTTCTAATGGAATATAAAGTTCAATACCATCTTTTATAATATTAATCGTATTTTCAAAAACACCATCCTTATATGTTTTAATTGTAACCTTTTCTCCAAATCCTAATTTTAAAAGAACTTGTTCCATCTGATTTAATTCATGTTCATATTTATTAGTAACAAATATCAATTCTGACTTTTTACTTGGATGTATATTTTTTGTATTTCTAATATTTCTTATTTCTACTATTATATCTTTTATTTTTTCAACAACATCATCATTTTCGTCATAGTCAACCCTTTGTTTTACTTTTGGCCAATGTGTTACAATTAATTCTTTATCATCATAATTAACAAGATTTGAATAAATTTCTGATGTAACAAATGGCATAAATGGATGTAGTAATTTTAAAATATCACCAAAAACATAATTTAAAACAAAACTAACTTGAACTTTCTCTTTGTTATTTTCACTATATAATCTAGTTTTTGCCATTTCAATATACCAATCGCAAAATTCATTCCAAATAAAACTATAAATATTATCAATAGCAATTCCTAGGTCATATTCTTCTATATTTTTAGTAACTGTTTTTATTAAGTTATCTAATTTATTTAAAATCCATCTATCTTCTATTTTTAATTTGTCTGACTTATATTTTCCTGTTTCTTTATCTTTTATAGAATCTCCAAATTCCAAAATTTCTTCTTTTGTAGAAATATTGTTAATTATAAATTTAGCAGCATTCCATATTTTATTTGCAAAGTTCGATGCCTGTTCTAATTTCTCTGGCATATATCTTATATCATTTCCCATTGTTGTTCCAGATAATACAGAAAATCTTAATGCGTCTGCTCCATATTGCTCTATAATTTCAATTGGGTCAATTCCATTTCCTAATGACTTTGACATTTTTCTTCCTTGAGAATCTCTTACTATTCCATGTATTACTACATCTTTAAAAGGATTTTCATTTGTAAGTTCTAAACCTTGTGTCATCATTCTTGATATCCAGAATGTTATAATATCATACCCTGTAACTAAAGTATTTGTTGGATAAAAAGTTTTGTAATCTTCTGTTTGTGTATTTGGCCATCCTAATGTTGAAAATGGCCATAATGCTGCACTAAACCATGTATCTAAAGAGTCTTCATCTTGTTTCAATTTTTTAGAACCACATTTTTCACATTTTTCTGGAATTTTTTTTGTAGCATTCATATGTCCACAATCATCACAATAATATACTGGAATTCTATGCCCCCACCATAATTGTCTTGAAATACACCAGTCTTGGATATTATCTAACCAATTAAAATACATTTTTTCATATCTTTTTGGAACAAATCTTACTTCGTTATTTCTGACACTATTAGCAGCACGTTTAGCCAAATTTTTCATAGCTATAAACCATTGCTCAGATATTCTAGGTTCTATTGTATTATGACATCTATAGCATTTACCTACATTGTGTGTATAGTCTTCTGTTTTTGTTAAAGCCCCTATTTCTTCTAATTTTTTAACTATCTCTTTTCTTGCATCTATTGCATTCATTCCTTTATATTCTGGAACTAAATCTCCCATTATAGAACTGTCATCAAATACTTCTATAATTTCTAAATTGTGTCTTAAACCTGCTTGATAATCATTCATATCATGTGCTGGTGTAATTTTAACACATCCTGTTCCAAATTCTTTTTCTACAAACTCATCTGCTATAATAGGTATTTCTTTATTCATTATTGGAAGAATACATTTTTTACCTATTAAATCTTTATATCTTTCATCATCTGGATGTACAGCTACTGCTGTGTCTCCTAGCATTGTTTCTGGTCTTGTTGTTGCAATAATTATATATTTATCTGTATCTTTTACTTTGTATCTTATATGCCATAAATGTGAAGCTTCATCTTCATATTCAACTTCTGCATCTGAAATTGTAGTATGACAAGATGGACACCAGTTTATCATTTTCTTACCTTTATAAATTAATCCTTTATTATAAAGTCTAATAAATTGTTCTAAAACAGCTTCTGATAATCCCTCATCTAAAGTAAATCTATTTCTTTCCCAGTCACAAGAACATCCTAGCCTTTTTTGTTGCTCTTGAATAGTTCCACCATATTCTTTTGTCCATGCCCATGCCCTTTCTAAAAACTCATCTCTTGTTATATCAGCCTTAGTAAGTCCTTCTTCATTTTTCATTTGCTCAACTACTTTTACTTCTGTAGCAATAGCAGCATGGTCGGAACCAGGAAGCCATAAAGTATTAAAACCTTGCATCCTTTTAAAACGAATTAAAACATCTGGAATTGTGTCATCTAAAGCATGCCCCATGTGTAACTTACCAGTTACATTTGGAGGTGGCATCATAATACAATAGTTCTCCTTAGTTTTGTCCATACTAGGTCTAAAATACCCTTTCTCCTCCCATTTCTTATACAATTTATCTTCAAAATCCTTTGGATTATACTTTTCTTTTAACATAATAACTCCTTTCCAGAATAAGGATATTCTTTTATTCCTTATTTTTACTATTAATTATAAAATTTAACTTTGTATTGACATTCAAACTTTTTATTAGGTTCTAATTTTAAAATATCTTCCTTTTCTTCAAACTTCCCATTTGAATCAGTTTTGTCAGCTGTATTAAACCATGGCTCAATACAGACGAAAGGTGCTCCTTTTTTTGACCATATAGCCAAATATGGAAAACCTGTAAAATCAAATTCTAATAAACTTATATTTTTGATTTTTTCTTTTAAAGTTAATTTATTAGAAATTATATTTTTCATTATAATTGCATCATTATTAAATATATCTTTTTTCAAATGTATTTTATTATTTGTTAATAAATTTTTTCCTGGTTTATTTGATATTAATCCATTATCTAA
>CARBKU010000090.1 GCA_948946035.1 uncultured Clostridia bacterium | reverse complement strand
CACGTACGGTTCTGAATAGGGGCTTGTGTCGTGAGGCACTTGTCTACTAAACTGTCGCTGAGGTTGCTTTAAATGGAGATGATATAATGAATCAAATTTTAATCGTAGAAGATAATGAGGAAATAGTTGAAAATTTAAGTCTTTTACTTAAGGAAAATGGATTTTCAATAAAAACAATATCGAAACAAACAGAATTAGAAAATGTATTAGAAAAAGATAAATTTGACTTGGTATTATTAGATTTAATCTTACCAGACGGAAATGGATATTCTATTTGTACTACAATAAAAAATAAAATGGATATACCTATTATTATACTTACTGCTATGAAAGATGAATATAGCATTGTAACAGGATTTGATGTTGGTGCGGATGACTATATATCAAAACCATTTAAGCCATTAGAGCTTATTTCAAGAATAAAAAATCAACTAAGAAGATATCAAAAATCTCCATCGGTGTTTAAAATTTCTAATATAAAAGTGGACACCATAAAAGGCAGTGTATTAAAAAATGATAAGGAAATTATATTGTCAGCATTAGAATATAGGTTACTTTTAGTATTTATAAATCATCAAGGGGAAATTATGACAAGAAACAGATTATTAGAAGAAATTTGGGATGTGGCAGGAGAGTTTGTTAATGATAATACTTTAACTGTTTATATAAAAAGACTACGAGAAAAAATAGAAGATGATTCTGCAAATCCTACAATAATAAAAACAATTAGAGGAATAGGATATAAGATCGGAGAATAATATGAGTTTTCTTAGAAATGATGAAATAAAAAAACAGATAATTATATATATCATATTAAATATAATTGCATTTTTAGGAGCAATGTTTATTAACATTATTTGTTCATTATATGTTGTGCTATTTTGCTTTATAGTTGAAATTATATCGCTATATTTTACTAAAAAAAGATATAATGATATTAGTGAACTAACATATAAAATAGATAAAATATTACATAATAATGACTATACAAATTTTGATGTAAATAAAGAAGGAGAACTCGCAGTTCTAAATAGTGAAATTTATAAAATGACAGTTAGACTTAGAGAACAAGCAGAAAGATTACTAAAAGAGAAAATTTATTTAAAAGATTATATGGCAGATATTTCGCATCAGATTAGAACACCAATGACTTCGATGAAAATAATGCTAACAAGATTATCAAAACAAGATTTAACAGATAAAGAGCAATTCGAACTGACCAAAGAAATAAATAAGCTATTATCTCGAATTGAATGGCTAATTACTGCATTGCTAGAAGTAGCTCAATTAGAGTCTGATACAGTAGAATTAAAAAGAGAAAGAATAAACATAACAGAAGTAATAAATGAAGCATTAGAACCATTGAAAATTCAAGCAGAGATAAAAAATATAACAGTAAAATTAAAAATTGAGGATAGTGAAAATTATAGAGGAGATCATTACTGGCAAGTAGAGGCGATTTCAAACATATTAAAGAACTGCATAGAGCATTCAGAAAATGGAGGAACTATTGAAGTTACTTCAAAAGAAAATCCTATATATACAGAAATACAGATAAAAGATAATGGAAGCGGAATTTGTGAAGAAGATTTGCCACATTTATTTGAGAGATTTTATAAAGGAAGAAATAGAAGTAATGAAAGCATAGGAATAGGACTTTATCTTACGAAAATGATTATAACCAAGCAAAATGGGGTTATTACTGCTAAAAATAGGGAAAGTAAAGGGGCAGAGTTTAATATTAAATTTTACAACGAAACATAATGTGAAAAAAGCATAATGTTTCGTTTTTTACATATTGTGAGTAAAAGTGACATATTTGTAATAATAAAGTCACGGATGTGTCACTATCATTATGATATATTAAAAACGAGGAGGTAATCTATATGGAAATATTAAAAGTAGAAAACTTGACTAAAATTTACAAAGGAGAAAAAGAAGTTGTAGCATTAAATAATGTTTCATTTTCAGTACAAAAAGGAGAATTTGTAGCAATAGTAGGGCAATCTGGTTCAGGAAAATCAACACTTCTACATTTACTAGGTGGGGTGGATGTTCCTACTTCTCGGCAAAATTTATGTTGATAATAAGGAAATTTATGCTAAAAGTGAAGAAGAACTTGCAATTTTTAGACGCCGTAATGTTGGACTCATTTATCAATTCTATAATTTAATACCAATATTAAATGTTTATGAAAATATGGTTTTGCCACTTAAATTAGATAAGCAAAAAATAAATGAGGACAGAGTAAAAGAATTATTAGATATGTTAGGTTTAAGTAATCGTATAAAGCATTTTCCAAATCAATTATCTGGGGGACAACAACAAAGAGTAGCAATTCGGCAGGGCTCTTATAAATGCACCATCTATAATTTTAGCAGATGAACCAACAGGAAATCTTGATAGAAAAAATGGTCAAGAAATAATGGAAATTTTAAAATATTCTAATAAAAAATATAATCAAACTTTAATTTTAATAACACATGATGAAAGTATAGCACTGCAAGCAGATAGAATTATTAGAATAGAAGATGGAAAAATAGTGTCAGACGGAAAAAATATGAAAGTATAGGAGGGATTGTAGTGATTAAAGAATATTTGATAAGTCATATAAAGAATAACAAAAATACAAGTATTTCAATAGTAATAATATCATTTTTTGCTTCTTTACTTTTATCAGTATTATGTGGAGTTTTTTATAATTTATTTACATATGATATGCAAGCAGGAAAAGCATATGGTATAGGAGAAAATGTTGCTAGTATAGTTATAATGGGAGGAGCATCATTATCTTTGATTTTAATGATACATAATGTTTTCTTAACTTCAATGAGTTCAAGAATGCACCAACTAGGAATACTAAAAAGTGTAGGTGCAACACCAAAGCAGATTAAAGCTATTTTAAAATATGAAATAATACTATTAAGTATACCTGCAATAGTAATTGGTACTACCCTCGGTATAGGTGGAACTTATTTATTTATGCAAATTGCGATAAAGTCAACGGAGTTTGCAAGAGATTATGAGCTACATTTTCAATATAATATTTTAGTCTGGGTTATATCAATATTAGTTTCTTTGATAACTGTATGGATTTCATCATCTATACCAGCAAGGAAGATAAGTAAAATATCAGTAATGAATGCTATATTTTATAGAGAAAATACTAAAATAAAAAGAATGAAAAAATTTAGTATTAGTTCTAAGATAATGGGTGTTGAGGGAGAACTTGCAAGAAAATCTATTTATGCAAGAAGAAAAAGTTTTCGTACAGCCTCTCGTTCGTTTATGTTTTCAGCATTAGCATTAATTACATTTCTTAATTTTGAGGCAGTTTCAGACCTTTCTACAAATAAAACTTTTTTTGAAAAATACAGAGATAAATGGGATATAATGTTTTTAATTCCAGAAACAAATAATAGAAATGAACTTATAGAAGAAATAAGAGATATGGATAATGTGAAAGAGTGTATAGGGTATAAAAAATATGATTTTAATGCTCAAATTAATACAGATTATCTAAGTAATGAAGCAAATGATGCAGGAGGTTTAGATGTTATAAGTGAGAAGATAAAGAAAAATGAAAATGGAAGTTACAAAATAGGAGTTCCTATTATTGCACTTGATAATATGAGTTTTAATGAATATTATAAGAGTTTAGAAAAAAACGTAAAAGGAAATCCTGCATTAGAAGAAAAATGTGTTGCAATAAACAAACTATGGAAAAGTAAAAATCATAACTTAGAGGGAGAGTATATTCCATATTTAAAAGAAAATGATAAATTAGAATTGAAATTATTTGAACAAGAAAACGAATCTAAAAGTTATAATGTAAATGTAACAAACTATGCAGAGGAATTACCAAAATTAAAAGAAGAATACAATAGGCACAAATGCGAATTTGTTTTAATTATAAGTGAAGATTATGCAAATAAAATAAATAAAAATATTATGTCGGGTCAAACATATTTTAATATAAAATTAGATGATGTAGGTCAAATAGATAATACACAAGCAAATATAGAGAAAAAAATTTCTGGATTAGATTATAGAATACAAAACAGAATCAATGAAGAAATATCAGATAAAAATGAAAGAAGAGGAATGGTAATAATAATAGAAATATTTGCAGGAATACTAGCTTGTATTGGACTTGCAAATGTATTTTCAAATTCACTTGGACAAATTGCTCAAAGAAAAAGAGAATTTGCAAGATATATGTCTATTGGATTATCACCTAAAGGAATGAGAAAAATACTAATATATGAAGATTTAATAATAAGTTTAAAACCGATTATAATTAGCTTAGTTATAAATATTCCAATGGTTTTATTCTTTCTAAATGCGAGTCAAATGTTACTTACAGATTATTTGACAAATATGCCAATTATACCAATTTTAGTATACACAATGTTTATTTTAATATTTACAAGTGTAGCTTATTATATAGGAGGCAAGAAAATTTTAAATAAAAACATTATGGAACAGTTAAAGGATGATACTTTATATTAAGAAATGTAATTAAAAAATTAGGAGGTATTTTATTTGAAACAGTTATTTATCGAAGAAGTTACAAGTAAAACTATGTTCTTCTTAGAGAATAACCAAAGAATAAAATTAAAAGAAATACTGACAGAAATATGTTTAAATTATCAAATTACAATAATAGAACAAACTAAGAAACAAGAAACACAAAAGAATAATATAGATATATTAAATAAATTTATATCTTCTAAAGAAATTGAAGGATGTTCTACTAGAACTTTAAATTACTATAAAGATAATATATCCAAAATGTTAGATACAATAAATCTTCCAATAGAAGAAATTACTACTGAAATATTAAGAAATTATTTAGCAAATTATAAAAGTAATTCAAATGCTGGAATGGTAACAATAGACAATATAAGAAGAACATTATCAAGTTTCTTTGCTTGGTTAGAAAATGAAGATTATATTGTTAAAAGTCCAGTTAGAAGGATTCATAAAGTAAAGGCAACAAAAAAAGTTAAAGAAACATTTACAGATGAAAACTTAGAAAAGTTAAGAGATACTTGTTTAAATGTAAGAGATTTAGCAATATTAGAACTATTAATATCAACTGGTATGAGAGTTGGAGAATTAACTAGATTAAATATAGCTGATATGAACTTTCAAGAAAGAAGTTGCATTGTTTTGGGTAAAGGTAATAGTGAAAGAGAAGTTTACTTTAGTGCAAAAAGTAAAATGTATATTAAGAAATATTTGGAAACAAGAACAGATAACAATGAAGCTTTATTTGTATCACTTATAAAACCTTATAACAGATTAGGAATATCAGGAATTGAAATTGCTATAAGAAATTTAGGAAAAGAAGCAAATATAAATAAAGTACATCCACATAAATTTAGAAGAACAATGGCAACTATGGCTATTGATAAAGGTATGCCAGTTGAACAAGTGCAAAAATTATTAGGACATATAAAAATAGATACTACAATGGAATATGCTATGGTAAATCAAAATAATGTAAAAAATTCACATAGAAAATATATAACATAAATTTAACTAAAAATGTTGACATTGCAATTATTTCGTTATAAAATACAAACAACAGTTTTGAAAATAGAAGATGAAATAAGTATAGATTGGAGAGATTAATTTGAGAAAAAACAAGGAAGATAGTCTTATTCGTTCAAGTACAGCTGAATACTTAACATATATAGCAGCAATTGGAGATAATCCAGAAGCAATAGAGGTTAGATATGAAGATGAAAATATTTGGCTAACACAAAAGATGTTGGCTACTGTTTATGG
>CARBKU010000089.1 GCA_948946035.1 uncultured Clostridia bacterium | reverse complement strand
GAAAAATATGTATTAGATAGAAAAAAACACTAAGATTGTTCTAAAGAAATAATAAAATTTAACCAAAAAAGGTATACATAATTTGATTTTTGGTAAAATATATAGTATAATATAGTATAGTCGCGTGGATAAAAACTAAAAAAGGAGTGTGAATTTATATTTTAGTTAAAAAAGTAAAATATTATACAAAAGAATTATTAAGATATTTTAATATTATGCTTATAGCTTTTGGTTTAATATTCGCGATAATTTTAATAAAATATAAACCAATGTACAAAGTAAGTGTATCTGGTGTAGAATTAGGATATTTAGATATTAGAGAAACTTTAGAAGAAAATATAAAAGATAAAATGATGGAAAGCGAAAACATTAATATAGACTCAATAGAACTAAATAAGAATCCAGAATATGAATTTAAACTAATAAGTAGAAATACAGATAAAAACCAACAAGAAATAAACACAGACATAGAAGATGACATTACTGTAACTTATAAATATTACGAAATAGCAATTGGTGAAGGCGTGATTCAAAAAGTAAATTCATTAGAAGATGCAGAAGAACTTATTAATATAATAAAAAGTGAAAATGACACAGCAGACTTAACAATAGATGAAAAATACACTCAAAATAAAGGTGAATTAACAACAATTGACCTAGAAATTGCAAAAAATGAGATTTTAGCAAAAACAAATGAACAAATAAAGAAAAATGAATTAAAAAAAGCTGAGGAGGAAAAAATCAAATCTATGCCAGAAGTAAATGGAATAAAACTTGCTGTTCAACCAGTTAGTGGAACAATAACATCAAGGTATGGAGTTAGCAGTAGTATTAGAAAATCAAGTCATACAGGATTAGACATAGCAACATCTGCTGGAACACCAATTAAAGTAGTAACTAGTGGAACAATTACTCATGCTAAATATAATGGTTCATATGGTAATTTAGTTAAAGTTGATCATGGAAATGGAATAGAAACTTGGTATGCTCATACAAATAAAATGTATGTAAAAGTTGGTCAGAAAGTAAATGCAGGAGATGTTATAGCAACAGTTGGATCAACTGGAAATTCAACTGGAGCTCATTTACATTTAGAAATAAGAATAAATGGAAAACATGTAAATCCACAAAATTACTTATATAAATAGAAGAATGATGTTGAGAATAGAGGAAAAAGTCATGATTTTAAAATTTAATCATGACTTTTTTCTCTATTCCCAAAAAAACGAAACTTAAAACCAAAATCATTCTTGACAAAATTTTCTAATAATATATAATAGATTTGGTTAAACTAAAGATGTCTATTTTGATATAATATAAAAGTAGACAAAAAAAGGGAGGTACAATTATGTCTAAAAACATAAATCAAGAAGAAGAACAAGTAAAACAAATGATAGATGAACTCGTAGAAAAGGCAAAAATAGCATCAAAAGAATATTTAGACCTAGACCAAGAAACAGTAAATAAAATTATCAAAGCAATGTCAATGGCAGGACTAGAGCATCATATGGAACTTGCTAAATTAGCAGTAGAAGAAACAGGAAGAGGAATATATGAAGATAAAATAACCAAAAACATGTTTGCAACAGAATATGTTTATCATAGTATTAAATATGAAAAAACAGTAGGAGTAATTAATGAAAACGATGAAGAGGGATATATAGAAATTGCAGAACCAGTTGGAATTATTGCAGGTGTTACACCAGTAACAAATCCCACATCTACAACAATGTTTAAATCAATGATTGCAGCAAAAACAAGAAATGTAATTATTTTTGGTTTTCATCCATCTGCACAAAAAAGCAGTAGTGAAGCAGCTAGAATTGTAAGAGATGCAGCAGTTGCTGCTGGAGCTCCAAAAGATTGTATATTATGGATTGAAGAACCAAGCATTTTAGCAACAAGATTATTAATGAACCATTCAGATGTTAACTTAATATTAGCTACAGGTGGTACAGGTATGGTAAAAGCTGCATATTCATGTGGAAAGCCAGCATTAGGTGTAGGACCAGGAAATGTACCATGTTACATTGATAAAACAGCAAAATTAGAAACATCAGTAAACGATTTAGTATTATCTAAAGCATTTGACAATGGAATGATTTGTGCATCTGAACAAGCAGTTTTAGTAGATAAAGAAATATACCAAAAATTTGAAGAATTAATGAAAAAATCAGGATGTTATTTTGTAAGTAATGAAGAAAAAGAAAAATTACAAAATAGTATGTTTGAATATGCAGAAGAATATGGATATAAGTTAAAATCACATGTTCCAGGTCAATCTCCATATGCAATTGCAAAAGAAGCAGGTTTTGAAGTACCAAAAGATACAAAAGTATTGGTAGTATATGAAGAAGGAATTGGAGAAGACTATCCATTTTCAAAAGAAAAATTGAGTCCAGTTTTAACATATTATATAGTAGAAAATGAAGAAGAAGGAATAAATAAAGCAGAAAGATTATTAGAATTTGGAGGACTAGGACATTCAGCTGTTATACACAGTGAAAATCAAGAAACAATTTTAAAATTTTCTGAAACAATGAAAGCTGGAAGAATCATTGTAAATTCTCCATCAACTCATGGAGCAATTGGTGATATTTATAACACAAATATGCCATCATTAACACTTGGATGTGGTTCATTTGGTGGAAATTCAACAACAGCAAATGTATCATCAGTCAATTTAATAAATATAAAAAGAGTTGCGAAAAGGAGAGTTAATATGCAATGGTTTAAAATTCCAGAAAAAATATATTTCGAAGCAGGTTCAATAGCATATTTAGAAAAAATGCCAAATATTGAAAGAGCATTTATTGTAACAGATGAAGGTATGGTTAAATTAGGATATATAGATAAAATACTATATCACCTAAGAAATAGAAGACAGTATGTACATTCTCAAATATTTAGTGATGTAGAATCAGATCCGTCATTTGACACTGTAATGAATGGTGTTAAAGCAATGGAAAGCTTTAAGCCAGATGTTATTATAGCAATTGGTGGTGGAAGTGCAATGGATGCAGCAAAAGGAATGTGGCTATTCTATGAACATCCAGAAGCAGATGCAGAAGGACTAAAACTAAAATTTATGGATATACGTAAACGTACTTATAAGTTCCCAGAATTAGGAACAAAATGTAAAATGGTTGCAATACCAACAACATCAGGTACTGGTTCAGAAGTAACATCTTTTGCAGTTATTACAGATAAACAAAGAAATAAAAAGTATCCATTAGCAGATTATGAATTAACTCCAGATGTTGCAATTATAGACCCAGATTTAGTAATGAGCTTACCAAAGTCAATTACAGCAGATACTGGTATGGATGTTTTAACACATGCATTAGAAGCATATGTATCAAATATGGCATCAGATTATACAGATGGATTAGCTGAAAAAGCAATAGAAATAGTTGTAAAATATTTAGAACAAGCATATGACGATGGAACAAATAAATTTGCAAGAGAAAGAATGCATAATGCAAGTACAATAGCAGGTATGGCATTTACAAATGCATTTTTAGGAGTAAACCATTCTTTAGCACATAAATTAGGAGCAGAATTTCATATGCCTCATGGAAAATTAAATGCTATACTATTGCCTTATGTTATAAAATATAATAGTTCAAAACCAACAAAATTTGTATCTTTTCCAAAATATGAATATTTTATAGCAGACAAAAAATATTATGAATTAGCAAAAAAACTTGGTTTAAAAGCAGATACAGTAGAAGAAGGAATTAATAGTTTAATTTGTAGAATTCAAGAAATGAATGAACATTTAAACATTCCAAAATCTTTTAAAGAAGCAGGAATTGAAGAAAAAGAATTTTTAGCTAAAGTAGATATGTTAGCAGATAGAGCTTTTGAAGATCAATGTACAACAGCAAATCCAAGACTTCCACTAGTAGAGGAATTAAAACAAATTTTATTAGATAGCTATTATGGAAATGAAATTAAATAATTAGTGATAAAAAAGTGATTTTGATTATACAAAAAATCACTTTTTTTATTTAGATAACATAATATATATCAAAATAAAAAGTGAAAGGTGGTAAACTAATGGCTGAGTACATAATAAAAGGAGGTAAAAGGGTTTGTGGTGAAATAGATATATCAGGTTCAAAAAATGCAGCATTGCCAATTATTGCGGCAAGTATATTAAATGCAGGAAAAACAACTTTATATAATGTTCCTAATATTCATGATACACAAATGATGTTCGAAATTTTAAAAAAATTAGGAGGAAATGTAACTAAGAAAAATAATAAAATTATTATAGATACTAGTAAAGTTAATAAATATGAAATACCAGAAGATTTAATGAGACAAATGCGTTCATCTGTTATAATTGTTGGAAGTTTAATTGGCAGACATAAGAAAGCACTATTTTCTTATCCAGGAGGATGTGATATTGGAACAAGACCAATAGACCTTCATTTAAGAGCCTTTGAAAAAATGGGTATAAATATTGGAAAAAACTATGGAAATATTACATGCAGTTGTGATAAAATACTAGGGGAAAAAATCGATTTAGATTTTCCAAGTGTAGGAGCAACAGAAAATGCAATACTTACAGCATGTTTAGCAGAAGGAAAAACAACAATAACAAATGCAGCAAGAGAACCAGAAATAATAGACCTACAAAACTTTTTAAACAAAATGGGAGCAAAAATAAGAGGAGCAGGCTCAAATCAAATAGAAATTATAGGAGTAAAAAAACTAAATGATGTAAGTTACAACATAATGCCAGACAGAATAGAAGCGGGAACATTTTTATGCTTATCTGCAATGACAGGAGGAAATATCAAAATAAACAACACTAATAGTGAAACAATTACACCTGTAATAGATAAACTAGAAGAAGCGGGATGTAAATTTAACATAAAAAAAGGTGAAATTGAAATATTAGCTCCAAAAAAATTAAAAGCAGTTAATATAAAAACAATGCCCTATCCAGGATTTCCAACAGACCTACAATCTGTATTTGCAACAACAATGACAATAGCAAAGGGAACATCAATAATAGTTGAAAATATATTTGAAAATAGATATAAATACACGCAAGAACTAATAAGAATGGGAGCAAAAATAAATGTAGAAGGAAAAACAGCAATAATAAAAGGTGTAAGGAAGCTATATGGGGCAAACGTAAAGGCGACAGATTTGAGAGGAGGAGCATCCTTAGTAATGGCAGGAATAGTAGCAAAAGGGACAACAAAAATTGAAAATATAGAATATATACTAAGAGGGTATGAAAAATTCGATCAAAAATTACAAAAAATAGGTGTTGATATAGTAGTAAAATAATAAAAAGGGTGTAATTGTATATCACTTACACCCTAACAAAAAAGGAGGAAATCCAATTGGCAAAAAGAATGAAAGATAAAAATATAGATATATACAGTATGGAAGATGGACAAGATATAGAAGAAATAAAAAACAAAGAGAAAAAAAAAATAGAAAGAGAAAAAAGAATAAAAAATAAGAAAGCAGAAAATAACTTTGATACAGAAAATGAAACTGTAATACAAATGACCAATAAAAACAACCTAAAAAAAGAAGAAATAAGAACAAAAGAAGAGCTAAGAACTAAAAGAAGAAGAGAAAGGAAAATTAAAAGAATAAAAATAGCACTAGAGATTATACTTTTTATAGGAGCAATAACAGGAAGCACTATATTTGCAATGACTTCACCTATATTCAACATAAAAGAAATACAAGTATCAAACAACAAAATTGTAAGTAGTGAAGAAATTATTAGTTTATCAGAATTAAAAACAGAAGAAAACATATTTAAATTTGAT
>CARBKU010000088.1 GCA_948946035.1 uncultured Clostridia bacterium | reverse complement strand
GATGACATTATAAATGAAATATTTTCTAAATTTTGCTTAGGTAAATAGTTATAATGTGACGAAAATCAAAAATGAGACATTTTTTAAAGTTAGACATATAATTTTATAAATAAAAAATAAAAATACAAATATAGCCAATTTAAAGACAAACAATTTAAATAAGAATTACAAGAAAAACAATAAAAATATAAACATTTTACATAATAACCAAAATTAATAAGTAAACTTGAACAATATTTAGTACAAAACAATTAAAGCACATGTGGTAATGGTTAGATAAAATCACGCAAAACAAATTAGCAAACTAAATGGTAAATATATATTTATTTTGCAAAAAAACAACAATTCTTGTTTCACAAGGAAAATATAAAAACAATAAAAAAGGAGAAAAAAATGAGTTATTATGCAGGGGAATATGATATAGCTGTAATTGGAGCAGGACATGCTGGATGTGAGGCAGCATTAGCAGCTGCAAGGTTAGGAATGAAAACATTAATATTTTCTATAAGTTTAGAGGCAATAGCTAATATGCCATGTAATCCACACATAGGGGGGAGTTCAAAAGGACATTTAGTTAGAGAGATTGACGCATTAGGTGGAGAAATGGGGAAAAACATTGACAAAACAATGATACAAATAAAAATGCTAAATACTTCAAAAGGTCCAGCAGTACATTCATTAAGAGCACAAGCAGACAGAAAAAAATATCAAGCAGAAATGAAACACACATTAGAAAAGCAAGAAAATCTTGAAGTAAAGCAAGGAGAAATTGTCAATATAGAAGTAAAAGATGGAAAGGTTGTTTCTATAGAAACAGATGTAGGAGCAATATATAAAATAAAAGCAGTTATATTAGCTACAGGTACATATTTAAAAGGAAAAATATTTATAGGAGATTATTCAAAAGAAAGTGGACCAGATGGAGTTGCAGCAGCAAATCAACTTTCAGAATGTTTAAAAAAATTAGGAATTGATTTAGTAAGATTTAAAACAGGTACACCAGCAAGAATAAATAAAAGAAGTATAGATTTTACCAAAATGGAGATACAAAAAGGTGATAAGGGAATAGAAGCTTTTTCTTTTGAAAACGAACTAAAAGATTTTGAACAAGTAGACTGCTATTTAACATATACTAACGAAAACACACATGAAATAATTAGAAAAAATTTACACAGGTCACCTTTATATGCTGGAATGATAGAAGGAACGGGTCCAAGATATTGCCCTTCAATTGAAGACAAGGTAGTTAGGTTTAGTGATAAACCCAGACACCAAGCATTTGTAGAACCAGTAGGATTAGATACAGAAGAAATGTATATACAAGGAATGAGTTCATCATTACCAGAAGATGTTCAAATTGCTTTATATCATACAATACCAGGACTTGAAAAAGCAGAATTTACTAGACCAGCATATGCAATAGAATATGATTGTATAGATCCATCAAATTTAAAACTTTCTTTAGAATATAGAGGAATAGAAGGATTATTTATGGCAGGGCAAATAAATGGTACATCTGGATATGAAGAAGCAGCTTGTCAAGGTTTAATTGCTGGAATTAATGCAACACAAAAGATTAAAGGTAAAGAAGCTTTAATTTTAGACAGAACACAAGGATATATAGGTGTATTAATTGATGACATTGTTACTAAAGGAACAAATGAACCATATAGAATGATGACATCAAGAGCAGAATATAGGTTATTACTAAGACAAGACAATGCTGACTTAAGATTAACACAAATAGGATATGAAATAGGATTAATTTCTAAAGAAAGATATGAAAAATTTAAAATAAAAAAAGAAAATATAGAAAAAGAAATAAAAAGACTTAAAGAATTGACTATAAAACCAACAAAAGACGTTAATAAATTATTAAAAATATATAATACATCAGAATTAAGTACTGGAATTAAAATGTCAGAATTATTAAAAAGGACTGAACTAGATTACAACAAATTAGAAGAAATAGATAATGAAAGACCAAATCTTAGTAGACAAGAAAAAGAAGAAGTAGAAATACAAATAAAATATGAAGGATATATTAAGTTGCAAGAAGAACAAGTTGAAAAATTTAAAAAACTTGAAGAAAAAATGTTACCAGAAAATTTAGATTATGAAACATTAAATGGAATTTGTTTAGAAGCGAGACAAAAATTAAATAAATTTAAACCTCGTTCAATAGGACAAGCATCAAGAATATCAGGCGTATCGCCAGCTGATATATCAGTACTTTTAGTATATTTACAACAAATAAATAACGAAAGGAAAAATAATGGATAAAGAAGAATTTAAAAATATATTTAATGAATATGCAAAAGAGATTAATGTGGAACTTAATGATAACAAAATAGATAAATTCTACAAATATATGAATTTATTATTAGAATGGAATGAAAAAATAAATTTAACAGCAATTACTGATTATAAAGAAATAATTTTAAAGCATTTTATAGATTCTTTAACTATAGAAAAATATATAAAAAAGAATTCATATTTAGTTGATATTGGAACAGGAGCAGGTTTTCCTGGTATACCATTAAAAATTTTTAGAGAAGATATTAATATGGTTCTACTTGATTCTTTGAATAAAAGAATTAACTTTTTAAATGAAGTTTGCAATTTTTTGAATTTGGAAAATGTATATGCTGTACATTCAAGAGTTGAAGAATTTGCCAAAAATAAAAAATATAGAGAAAAATTTGATGTTGTTACTTCTAGAGCAGTTGCAAATTTAAGCACCTTATCTGAATATATGTTGCCTTTAACTAAAATTGGAGGTTTATGTATATGTATGAAAGGAAAAGATGTTAATGAAGAGTTAGATAATGCTAAAAATGCAATTTGTGTTTTAGGTGGAACATTGAAAGGAAAAGATGAATTTTTTATAAATAATGGAGATATTTCTAGGTGTATTGTTTTGCTAGAGAAAGAGAAATCTACACCAGCTAAGTTTCCAAGAAAAGCAGGTATGCCAAGCAAAGAACCTTTAAACTAATATATATATTTTTACTTAAAGTATAATTAATAGTTTTTTTATAATATTTTTTATTATTTTGACTCATAATTTTAATAGCGCGAGAAGGGTTATAATTATATATTTTTAACCGGTTCTGGGGTAACCGTTCAAAAATTCTAGAAAAGTTTTTTCAAACTTTTCTTTAGAATTTTTAGAATGGGGCAAGTGAAAAAATATATAATTATAACCCTTTGGGAGCGAGGAACATTTTTAAATAAATAATAAAAAATATTATAAAAAAACTTTAATTGATTATCTTATTTTTATTGACTTTTTTGAAATATTTTTATATTATATGTATATAAAAATTGAAGGGACTAATAAGTAAAAAATAACTAAAAATGGGGGCAATAAAATTGGGAAAAGTAATATCAGTAGCTAATCAAAAAGGTGGAGTTGGAAAAACAACAACAACAGTAAATTTATGTACTATATTAGCAAAAAAGAACAAAAAAGTACTATTAATAGATGCAGATCCTCAAGGAAATGCAACAAGTGGATTAGGAATAGAAAAAGAAATTGAATATTCAACATATGACATTTTAGTTAATGATATTGAAATGGAAGACATAATAGAAGACACAATGATAAAAAATCTAAAAATATGTCCAGCAAACATGAATTTAGCTGGAGCAGAAGTAGAATTAGTACCAATGATGTCAAGAGAACAAAGACTAAAAGAAAAATTAGAAAAAATAAAAGAAACATTTGATTACATTTTTGTAGACTGTCCACCATCATTAGGACTAATTACACTTAATGCTTTCACAGCATCTGACAGTGTATTAATACCAGTACAGTGTGAATACTTTGCGTTAGAAGGACTAGGTCAGCTATTAAATACAATAAATTTAGTTAAAAAACATTTAAATAAGCAAATAAAAATAGAAGGTGCATTATTAACAATGTATGATATAAGAACAAATTTATCTAATCAAGTAGTAAAAGAAGTTAAAAAATATTTTGGAGACAAAGTATACAAAACAGTAATACCAAGGAATATAAGATTAAGTGAAGCACCAAGTTATGGAATGCCAATCACAGAATACGATTCAAAATCAAAAGGTGCAAAAAGTTACATGAAATTTGCAAAAGAATTTTTAAAGATAAATGATGATGAAATAAAAGCAAAGCACATAATTTAAAGGAGGAATATAAATGGCAAAAATGACTGGTTTAGGAAAAGGTTTAGATGCCCTATTTGGACAACCAGAAGAAGATGAAGAATTACAAGAAAATGATGTATTAAAAAATTTAAAAATAACAGAAGTTGAGCCAAATAGAGAACAACCAAGAAAAAACTTTGACCAAGAAGCATTAGAAGAATTATCGCAATCAATTAAAGAATATGGTTTAATACAACCAATAGTAGTTACAAAAAAAGATGGGTATTATAGTATAGTAGCAGGGGAAAGAAGATGGAGAGCATCTAAAATGGCAGGATTAAAGGAAATTCCTGCTATTATAAGAGAAGATGATGAAAAAATAAACTCTGAAATATCATTAATAGAAAATATGCAAAGGGAAGATTTAAACCCATATGAAAAAGCTTTAGGAATAAGAACTTTAATAGACAATTATGGATTTTCTCAAGAAGAAGTTGCTAAGAAATTAGGAAAAGGAAGAAGCACAATTGCAAATTGGGTAAGAGTATTAAATTTAGATGCAAGAGTATTAGAAATGGCAAAACAAGGCAAACTAACAGAGGGACATTGTAAAGCATTACTTGCAATTACTGACCCAGAAAAGCAATATCAAACAGCAATACAAATGCTAGAAAGAGGAGCAACAGTAAGACAAGTAGAAAAAAAATCAAAAATAAAAGAAACAAAAGAAGAACAAACAAGAAATCATATTTTATATAAAAGTATAGAAGATAATTTTCAAAGTTTTTTTGGAACTAAAGTTAAGCTTGATGCTGGAAAACGTAGAGGAAAAATAATTATAGAATATACTTCAAATGATGACCTAGAGAGAATTTTAGGTTTAATTAAATAATATAGAAAAGGAATGATAATATGGAAGATTTATTACAAATATTGAAATCAGATAATTTTTTATTAGTTATGTTTTGTTTAAATGTAATTTTATTAATAAGCAGTATATTTAATATAATATGTTACTCAAAATTAAATAAGAGATATAAAAATTTTATGAAAAAAATAGGCGATGGAAAAGATATAGAGGAAGACTTAGAAAACTATATGTATAAAGTAGGAAAAGTAGAGGAAAAAAATGCAGAACTTGCTAATGATATTAATGGTATAAAAACTGATTTAACTACTTGTATTAAAAAAGTTGGAGTTGTTAGATATAGTGCTTATGAAAATATTGGAAGTGATTTAAGTTTTACTCTTGCTTTATTAGATGAACAAAATAATGGTACTGTATTAAATGGAATATATTCAAGAGAAATGTCTAATATTTATGCCAAACCAGTAGAAAAGGGAAAATCTTCTTATACTTTATCTAAAGAAGAAGAAATGGCAATACAAAAGGCAATTTCTAATAAAAAGAATGCATTATAACAATATTATATCCATATGCTGTTTTTAGCATATTATAGTTTAATATTGTTACTAGATAATACTTTTTGAGTTTAATATCTTGAAAATACTAATATATAAATATTTATGCAGTATCAAATGTGATTGAAATACATTAAAAAATTCTTTGAAATATATGGAGTAATGTTTGCGTAGAGCGTAGAGAGGACTAAGTGAAAGAGGAGCCATATATTTCATTAAAATTTTTTTATGTATGTACTGAACCAAGATACAAAGAAATATTTATATATCAGCATTTTCATAGAATAATATTAGTAAAAG
>CARBKU010000087.1 GCA_948946035.1 uncultured Clostridia bacterium | reverse complement strand
ATTCTCTGTTGCATAATCTATTTCATTTTTTCTTATATTTATATTTCCTGAAATAAGATATCCCATTAATTCATATTTTACTAATTCTTTATTTGCTAATGTTTTAGTATTATTTAATTCTTGTTTTATGTCTGATGAAAAAGACATATTTCCTCCTTTTTTAGCTAATTTTGAGCAACTATTACTCTATCATTTTCTGCTAAATCTTTTTTACAATAAATTTCTGAATATTTTTTTTCTGATTTTAGTATTTCTATTACTTGATTTTTCTGATCATATCCAATTTCTAAACATAAATAACCATTATTTTTTAGATACTTATACGCATTATTTACAATTTTTCTATAAAATTCTAGTCCATCTAATCCCCCATCTAATGCAATTCTGGGCTCTTTTTGAACTTCTTTGCTTAATTTGCTAATTACTTCTTGTTTTATATATGGTGGATTTGATACTATTATATCATATTTTTCTTTTGCTAAACTTTCAAATAAGTTTGATTTAACAAATGTTATATTGTTTTCTACATTATTATTTTTTGAATTTAACTTTGCAACTTTTAAAGCTTTTTCGCTTATATCTACTGCCGTAATTTCACAATTTTTTATATATTTTGCAAGTGATATTGCTATTGCTCCACTTCCTGTACACATATCTAATATTTTTATATTATTAATATTTTGGGATATATTTATTACTTCTTCTACTAGTATCTCTGTATCAGGTCTTGGTATTAATACATCTTCATTTACATAGAATGGCATTTTCATAAATTCTTGTGTATGTGTAATATATTGTAATGGTGTACCATTTATTATTTTTTCAATGCTTTTTCTGTATTCTTCTTCCTGCTTTTTGGTTAATTCTTCTTCATCATGTACTATTATATATTTTCTTGTTTTTTTTATGATGTGTTGCATTAATAATCGTGCTTTTAAATTAGGATTTTCTATGCTATTTGTCTTTAGTGCTATTGTTCCCTTTTTTATTATTTCTCTAATTTGCATATACACACCTTCTTTTTTTTGTTTATTTTATCATTTCTGTCATATATATACAAGTTTTTTATGCCTTAAAAAATGCAAAAACACAAAATATGGTTACTACTTAGCACTAGTAAAATTTGCATAATTTTTGAAAATTTATCGTTCAAGCTAATTTTCGAAGAAATACTAAATAATTTTTATGGCACCCTTCCAAGGCAAGCTTGAACTCTTTCCATAAAAATTATTAAATATTTCTAACTCAATTACTTTCAATCAAAACTTTCAAAAATTATGCAAATTTACTAGTGCTAAGTAGTAACAAAACATATTATAATTTCAACATAAAATAAAAATTCCAATAACTGATTATATTGCCAGTCATTGGAAACTATATGTATTAATTTTTATTTTTTAAATATCTTTATAATTATTATATTTTTTATAACTAATAAATACAACAGCTGATATAACAAATATAATTGCTATCCAATTTTTTAAACCTGTTTTATGTAAAATTCCTTTTTTGGTTGTGTTATCATTACTAGTATTTGTAGGTTTGCTATTTGTATTAGTAGTTGTAGTTTTATTATCTACAGTATTAGTATTGTCTATTCATTTGTCCTTTGTATTACCATTACCATCTGCTAATGCATTATCTGTTACATTACAAGTTGCTGAATATCTTTATTATTAATTGATAAAGAACCATTTGGATAACATGTATATTCAGTTACTTGTTTTTGGTATTATTACTATATGTTGCTGTAACTACCATATGCAACTATTTTTCTAATCATACATTTAATATATCCATTATCATACCATTTGCTGCATTAACTTTTACTTGTTATTCATTATTTATATTTGAAATATCTAATTTATTTATATCTTTTATAACACTAAAAAGTCCTCCATTATTATACTCTCCTACTGTTAACCACCATTGCTCATATCCAGGACTACTAACTCCTGTTATACTTGCATTTTTGACCTCTAAAAATAAATTTGAAAATTCTTTCCTATTAATATTTTTACTTGTCCATATACTATATTAACACCATGTCCCCCATGTTGATATATTTATGTTATCATTATTTTTAGTTACTCTACCTACATTTGAATCATTTCCACCAGTATATCCAGAACTCCATCCTCCTGTTACTGGTACACATTCATTTCCTGATTTATACAAATATAGCTTATTTAATGTTCTTTCTTCCTTTTGTTTTGATACTTTTGTTTTATCATCTTCATCTATTGCTATTATTGAAATTTTATATAAAGTATCTAAATCTAGATTTTCAAATGTGTATTTTGTATTTGTTATAGTTTCTTTTATTTCTCCATTTATTACATATGAATATTTTACTGCACTATTAATTACTATATCTGGCACTTTTACTATTATATATGTTCCATTTATATCCTCTATTATGGGCTCAAAATTACTTATTTTATTAGATAAATTTTCATTTTCTTCTTTTGTATAATCATATCTTCAAATTATCATCTATCTTAAATATGTATTTTCCATATGTAACAAGTGCATATTTATCATTTGTTGTATCTATATATTCTATATTAGTAATGCTTTGTACATCATTTAACTCATCACAATCTGTTACTACAGTGTTTCTTTTTTCTTCTGTAATTTTTTGTACTTTTATATCTTCTAAAATTAACTCTAAATTTTCTTTTGCAGTTGCATAATCCGTTTTCTCTTTTGCTATTTTTGCTTTGTTTAGTAATCCATTTTCTCCTGTCAAGGTTAATAGGTTTATTCCAACTAATATTAGTAGTACTATTATTGTTATTACTAGGGATATTAGAGTTATTCCTTTTATTTCTTTTGGCTTTTTCATCATAGAATATTTCTCCATTTAATAAAATCTATCCAATATTATTTAAATTTTGTTATATAAATTTCTTTATCCTCATTATCAACTTCAAATTCTTCATTTGAAACTCTAATTAAAGAATCTCCAACTGATTTATCCATTAAATAAGGAATAAGAACAGGGTCTCTTTCACATAATTCATTTAATGTTATTACACAAAGATTCTCTATATTATCAACATACTCCTGTGTTTCATTTCCAACACTTAAAAACCAACCACTATCCATTTTAGATTTTGACTCCAATTTTTGCATAAAACCAACTTTCCAATTTTCATCTAAAAGTTTTTTTGTTACTATACAAGTTTTTAATAATTCAGACAAAATCTTATAGTCTTCCTCTTGTGAAGTAAATTCATTTATTTCCTTTTCAGTAATTTGAATATCACTATTCATATCTTCTATAGAGAATCCCCATTTATCATTCTTTTCCATTTTATCCATTATCACTGCTAATTCAAGTATTTCAGTATTATCAACCTCAATAGAAGTATTAATTTCTTTAAATGGTCTACTTTCGTGATTTTTAAAAATATATAACTCAATTTTTCCATCCATAAATAGTAAAATTTTTAATGCTCCCATATTTTCTTCATCATTATAAAAGCACATAAAAGGACTTAAATGATAATTTACATAATAGTCAAAAGTTGAACCATTCTTATCATTCATATAATAAATTTTTCCATTTTCCTCTAAATCTTTGTTTGAAACTTTAGGTAAATATTTTTTTATATTTTCTTGTGCAATTTTTTTAATTTCAGTTAGAATTTTATTCATATAATTTTTCTCCTCCTCCATACATTAATGTATATAATACTATCATCGAAAGGTTTAACTGTTTTTTGGTATTTAATTAATCATTAAAAAATCTTTTAAAATCTTCTTCATTAATTTTCTCTTTATCTAATAAAGCCATTGCAATCGCATCTAACTTATCTCTATGTTGAATTAACAATTGTTGAGCATCATTATAAGCTGTATCAATTAGCATTTTTACCTCACTACCAATTTTATCTCCAATATTTTCCCCAAACATTTGCATTTCGTAAGGTTCTTTACCTTGAAAATCAATAGGACCCAAAGTATCACTCATTCCATATTTTGTTACCATATCCCTTGCAATCTTTGTTGCAACTTCTATGTCATTGCTTGCACCTGTTGATATATCATCTAATACCAATTTTTCTGCTGCTCTACCACCTAGTAACGCAATTAATTTTTCTTCCATTTCTGTTTTTGAAATATAATATTTATCTTCATCTGATTTGTACATTGTATATCCACCAGCTACACCTCTTGGTATAATTGACACTTCTTTTACATCCGTTTGTGTTGGCAAATATTTGCTTACAACTGCATGTCCAGCTTCATGATATGCTGTTAACTTTTTATCTTTATCTGATATTACTCTTGCTCTCTTTTCAAGTCCAACTGTTACTTTCTTTACAGCTTCTTCTATGTCTTCTCCTTTAATATCTTCATGTTTTCTCTTTGTTGCAATTATTGCTGCCTCATTTAGTATATTTGCTAATTCTGCACCTGTAAATCCTGCTGTATCTTCTGCAATACTTTCTAAATTCACATTTTCAGCTAATTTTTTGTCTTTTGCATGTATTTTTAATATTTCTATTCTACCTTTTAAATCTGGTGTAGGTATTGTTATTTGTCTGTCAAATCTTCCTGGTCTTAGTAGTGCTTTATCTAACATTTCTGGTCTATTTGTAGCTGCTAATACAATTATTGTTTCTTCTGAACTAAAACCATCCATTTCTACTAGTAATTGATTTAGTGTTTGGTTATTTTCCGTTTCTGCTCCACTATTTGATGACCTTCTTGCTCCTATTGCATCTATTTCATCTATAAAAACAATACATGGAGATATTTTTCTTGCTTTTTCAAAAAGTTTACGTACACGAGATGCTCCTAACCCTGCAAACATTTCTATAAATTCTGAACCACTCATTGATATAAATGGAACATCAGCTTCTCCTGCAATTGCTTTAGCAATCAATGTTTTACCTGTACCAGGTTTTCCATATAACAAAATTCCTTTTGGAACTTTTGCACCCATTTTAGCAAATTTTTCTGGTCTTTTTAAAAAGTCTACTATCTCTATTAGTTCTTCTTTTTCTTCATCTAGACCTGCTACATCGTCAAATTTTATTTTTGTTTTTCTTTCAGTGTCATCATATACTTTTCCTTTTTCTCCAAGTCCTTGCATTTTTATTATCATTATTATTAATATTACCATTAGTGCTGTTGGTAAAAATGTAATTATTATACTTGATATTTGACTTATTACACTTCTTGGTTTTTGTATTAACTCTATTTCATTTCCTTCTGCTACTTTTGTTTGTACTAATGTTATAAAACTTTCTGTTTGTGGAACTATTGTTGTTTTTTCTTCTTCTATATTTTTCATTTTTACTTTAACTGTTGTACTTCCTGTTGTCATTTCTATTTTTTCTACATTTCCATAAGATATTTCTTTAATTAAATCTGTATATGCAAGTGTTTTTTCGTCTTTTTTATCTTTATTTGTTGCATAAAAAACTCCTACTCCTACAACAATAGCAATTACTAGTAATAAAGTAAATATTCCAATTATAATTTTCTTGTTATTCTTTTTTTGTTCTTTTTCGTTTTTATTCATATTGTTTATTTTTTCTCCTTCCATAATCTATGCATTTGAACCTTCTAGTCCTTCTTCCTGATTAGTAACATCTTCTTTTTTATCTTTTTTGGTCTTTCTTTTTTTCGTTTCATCTTTTTCTTTAGTTTCTTCCTTTTTTCCTTCTTGTTTAGTTTTATCCTTTTCTTTAGTTTTTTCCTTTTTTTCTTCTTGTTTAGTTTTATCTTTTTCTTTGTTCTCTTCCTTCTTTTCTTCTTGTTTAGTTTTATTCTTTTCTTTGTTTTCTTCCTTCTCTTCTTCTTGTTTAGTTTTTTCCTTTTCTTTGTTTTCTTCCTTTTTCTCTTCTTGTT
>CARBKU010000086.1:2269-5881 GCA_948946035.1 uncultured Clostridia bacterium | reverse complement strand
ATACTTATATAAAACCAAACACAGGATTAGGATATATGGATTTCCTAGAATACTTTATTAAAAACTTAACAGAAGATAAATACAAAGAAGATCCAGCAAGTTGGATAATAGATAATTTTAATGGTATTATTTATGAACAATCAGCACCAAGATATCCTAATATTCGTTATCGTGTATGGGATCATCTAAAAGCATTAAATTCTAATATGATTCCATTACTATTATCTTATCAAGGAGAGGAAATGTATCTTCTTGGAGTGCCAACTACGATTTTAACAGGAAACATTGAACTTTATGGAAATAGAACAAAAGAAGATAGGGTTCAGCTATTAAAGAATTTTGCAAGTTATGCAGTTCCATTTTATGATACCATAGCAGGAGTTGTGGAAGGAACAAGAGGATATACTAATATGCTAAATATGACAAAAATTAGTTATGATAGTACTTATGTAAAAAATTGGTCACAAGATGAAAATATAGCTCCAGCATTTAAAGCATTTAATGAACCACTTAATTTATGGATTACTGCTCCAGCAAGTGCAGCAGCTGTTGCTAATGGTTCAGATATGATATGGTTACATAGCCACTGTTTAACAAGTTTTGTTATTTACTCACATGAAGCAGTACATAACCAAGATGGAAGTATATTCTTAGAAGGAACAGGAAGAAGAAGAGGAGCAGGAGGAGAACACTTTACAGATAACTTCTTAACTCAAGGAAATAATGCTTATGGAGTTGTTCCAAACTATAGTCTTACAAGATCAATAACAACACAAACAACGACTAATATTTCTAAAGATAGAGTTGATACAAAACCAAAAATAGAATCATATTATAAAGGTATGTATGATACTTTTGCATATTTAGATTATATAGAAGCACAGGCGTTTTTACAATTAACACCAGCAGAACAATGTAGAATAGCTCAAGTGGTAGAGGGAACAGCTTATGTATGGAAAACAGAAGAAGACTTTAAAAACATGAACTTAAAAACAATTGAAGACATTTGGGATAATCATTTAGTAATTATCAGAGGAAATAAAGCATATACAACAGGAAGTTTCTGGTATATATATGAAAATAAAGCTGTAGGTGCAGCACCAAAAGCATTCTTTGTGTTAAATGCTTATCAATTCTTAGCTGATTTCGGATATGCAGGTTATACTGCATATGCAGGAAATGCATATGGTACAAAAACAGATGAAGAAATTCTTAGAATAATAGCAGAAGATGACACCATGACATTTAAGAAATATCAACTAAGTCGTTATGATAAAGTAAAAGAAAAACTAAATCAAGTTGAAGGTATTGATGCAGAAGAAGCTATCAAAATCACATTAGAAGCTATGAGATTAGATGTAGAATATAATAAGCCTATAGATATAAATAGTTATGCTTCAATATATCGTGAAACATTATATCATTATCTAAAACGTGTAACTAATGACTTTGAAACAAGCATATATGATACTGCTCCAAATGTAGTACATATAAGGAGTGCAGAAGAACTTATTGAAAAAGTTAAAGCAAATTCAGAAGTGAATATTGTATTAGATGCAGATATAGACTTTTCAGGATATGAAGTAGGAATTGATGTAGACTATTATATAAATACTTTTGTTGGGGATTTTGATGGAAATGGTCATACAATTAGAGGATTAGCAAGACCACTATTCTCAAGTATGTTATTTGCTAAAGTGAAAAACCTAACAATAGCAGACTCAGAGATTACTTCACTAGATGCTAAAGCAGGTTCTTTAGCTAAAGCAATGAGTTTCAGTATCTTAGAAAATATTAATATCAACAATGTTACAGTAACAGGAACAGCAACTGTTGGTAGTCTGGTTGGAACAATTAATAAAACAACAGTAACAGATATAACATATAATAGTGTTAATGTTTCAAGTAACGATAATGCATATAATGAAGTTGGAGGATTATTTGGTGTAGCAACTTATTCTTATATAGAAAATGTACATGGATCAAATAGTAATATAAGTGGAAAAAATAATGTTGGTGGAATAGCTGGAAATGTAAGTTATATGCACATAATAAGTGAAAGCAGTTTTAATGGTACAATAACATCAACAGGAAATAATGTAGGAGGATTAGTTGGAGCATTACAAAATTCTAAAATTGAAAATAGTTATAGTTTAGGTAAAGTAACTGGAAATTCGTTTGTTGGTGGATTAGCTGGTAATGTAACATCAAGTATTATAGATAAAACTTATAGTAATGCTACAGTAAAAGGAAAGATATTAGCAGGAACAGGAGGATTAGTTGGAAGTGTAGCAAATGCTTCAAATGGAAGAACTACTTCATCAGTAAAAAATAGTATCGCTTTAGGAAGAGTAAATAATGGTTATAAATTTGATGCTTATAGTGCAAAAGCAATAATAGAAAATGGTTACTCTAATAATTATGAACTTGTAGAAGCTATGGGTAGGTCTACATTAGATAGAGAAGGTATAGAATTTAATGATAGAATAACATCAATTAATATATCTGATTTAAATAATGAATTCTATACAAATACCTTAAATTGGGATAATGATATTTGGAATTTTGAAAATGTTTCTACAGGAGGACTTCCAAAGTTAAAAGGATTAGATACAAATAGTGTAAATGAAATTATCGTAAAAACAAAGATTTCATCAATACAAGATTTCTTAAAAATAAATGAACAACCTGAAGAGATTTATATTTTAACACAAGATTTAGACTTTGTAGGATATACACCAGAAAGTCAAAGTATAATAACAACAACATTTACAGGAAAATTAGAAGGAAATGGACATATAATTTCAAATTTAACTGGTGCAGCTTTATTTGCACAGTTTAATGGAACTGTGCAAGATTTGAATATTAGTAATTTCGATAATCAAAAAACAGTGGATTATATTGCAGCTTTTGCACAAAAGAGTGCAAATGGTACATTTAGAAATATGAAATTTGAAAATGTTACTTTAAAAGGAGCAAGTAATGTTGGAACTGTTGTAGGAATGGATAATAGAGATTCAATATTTGATAGAATAAGTGTAAAAAATACTAATATAACTGCAACAGGAATGTTTGTAGGAGGATTAGTTGGTGCACAATATGGCGGAAGAGTAAATAATGTATATGTAGATGGACAGATTAGTCTTACACATATTGGAGCTGGTGGAATTATAGGGGCAACTGGAAATGGAACAAATGTTACAATATCTAATGCTATATCAAAAGTTGCTATTAATAGAACAGGTAATACAGATAATAGAAATAGAACAGATAATGCAGGACTTGTTGGATATCTTGCAGATACAACAAAACTTGGTTCTATAAGTAATTCAATAGCTCTTGGAAATATGGAAGGATATATAGAAATTATGGTTCCAAACAAATTTATACATACAACAGAAGAAATTATTAATAGCAAACTTACTAAATGCTATGAAGTTTCAGAAACAACAGGAGTAGGTAATGCTACAGAAACAACAAGTGGACATTTAGATGTTATATCTAGACAAAACTTAAATGCAACATTCTATAGAAATTTAGGATTTGAGGAATCAATTTGGGATTTTTCAAAAATAAATGAACAAAATTGTCCAGAATTAAAATAATTGTATA
>CARBKU010000086.1:0-2259 GCA_948946035.1 uncultured Clostridia bacterium | reverse complement strand
TTTAAGAAAGTACTAGTAATTTATGTTATATAGTACTTTCTTTTTGTTATAATTAAATTATTTAAGTTATTGATATTTTTTAGATTTTGATATACAATTATAAAAACAAGAGAATGATTTTTAAGGAGCAAATTATGAAAGATTATTATGAAATATTAGAAATAAATGAACATGCATCAAAAGAAATAATAGAAAAAGCATATAAAGTATTAGCGAAAAAAAATCATCCAGATTTATATGTAGGACAACTTAGAAGAGATGCAGAACTAAAGCTTAGGGAGATAAACGAAGCATATAAAATTCTTTCTAATGAATTCTTGAAAGAACAATATGATAAAGAACGACAAAAATTCAAACGAGAACAATATATTAAAGAACGAGTAAAAAAGACTGAAAATCAAAGAAATATGGATAAAATAAAAAAAGATACAAAGGAAAGGCCACTAATAAACAAAAAAAATGCTAAATCTGGAAGTTTTGCTCAAGGTATAGAATTATTAAATATAATATTTAAAAACAGACCTAAAAAAATAAATATAAAAGGTTTAAAAAAGGAAGACTGGATTGCAATTGGAATGACAATAGCAATTTTAATTATATTAGGAATTATATTATGGTTTATTCCATTTACAAATAGTTGGATAAGAGAGTTAACAATAGAAAATCCATTATTTAGTTGGATAGGGAATATATTTTCAAAATAAATGTAAAAAAAGGAGGATGTTAAAAATGTACTATGCAGATATTAAAAAAGCAGACATAGCGAATGGAACAGGCGTGAGGGTTTCACTTTTTGTAAGTGGATGTAATCATCATTGTAAAAATTGCTTTAACCCAGAAGCATGGGATTTTAATTATGGAAAGGAATTTACAGAAAAAGAGATTGATAAAATAATAGAAGAACTAGACCATCCATATATATCAGGATTAAGCTTATTAGGCGGTGAACCATTAGAACATGTGAATCAACAAGGTTTATTACCATTATTAAAAAAAGTAAAAGAAAAACTTCCAAATAAAAATATTTGGTGTTATACAGGTTTTACATTTGATAAAGTTGTAGATGGAATGTGTCAGAATTGGAAAGAGACTCCAGAGATTTTATCATATATAGATGTAATAGTAGATGGAAAATTTGAAGAAGAAAAAAAAGACATAAAACTAAGATTTAGAGGGTCAAGTAATCAAAGAATAATAGATGTAAAAGAATCTTTAAAAAAGAATAAAGTAGTATTATTTGATATGTGTTAGAATTTAAAATTTGAATTTAAGTTTAGTTTTTTTATTAAATGGCAAGGCAAATGCTTTTTTCTATATTTTGATGAATAACGAATGTGACTGGAATGTGCTTAGAAAGTCTTAAATCATTTTATGGAAAGAGTTCACGCTTGACGTGGAAGGGTGCCATAAAATGATTTTAGACTTTCTTAGCATATATAAGAAACCGAGTTATGAATGAAAAATATAGAAAAAAGCATTTGCCTTGCCATTTAATGAAAAAACCAAAACTTAAAAGATGCAAACTATTGACAAGCAATAGTGTTTCGTGTATAATGAAAATGTTAAAAGGTTATCCCACATACAGTGCGTATGGGCCGGAAGGAGGGGAATTAAATGTCAGAAATCAAAGTTAATAATGGAAATATAGAAGATGCCTTAAGAAAATTTAAAAGACAATGTGCTAGAGACCAAGTAATCCAAGAAGTTCGAAAGAGAGAGCATTATGAAAAACCTAGTGTAAGAAGGAAAAAGAAGTCAGAGGCTGCAAGAAAAAGAAAATTTTAATAAAGTAAAAAAAAGAAAGTATTATGGAGGAAATATATACCTAATACTTTCATTTTTGCTTTTATGAGGAAAAAGTAATTTGATTTAAATAAAAAAAAGGAATAATATATAAAACAAATAGTATTTAATAAAAACTAGATAAATTGTTAATAATAATAAATAGGAAAAAAATTTAGGAGGATAAAAACAAATATGGAAAATATAAAAAAAGAGATTAAACAAGGAATCAAATTACACATGATAAAAAGCGAAAAATTCAAAACAAATCTAATTGCAGTATTTATAACTACTGAATTAACAAGAGAAAATATAACAAAAAACACACTAATATCATCTATTTTGAGAAGAGGAACAAAAAATATGACATCACAAGAAGAAATAAGTAAACAAATGGAAGAAATGTATGGAGCATCATTTGACTGTGGATTAGAAAAAATAGGAGATAATCAAGTTTTAAAATTTTATATAGAGACA
>CARBKU010000085.1 GCA_948946035.1 uncultured Clostridia bacterium | reverse complement strand
ATAATAATGCTCATGTGTTAGAGTTAGAAATTTTTATGGATTTGGAAAAATATTAAAAAGAAATATAGCGATATTATTTTTAATAGAAAAGTAAACGACAAATTACATGTATATAAAAAGTTAATAAACTTATTTAATTAACATATGCATCATTTACTATCAAAAGGATAACTACACATCACACTCTGTTTTGCTTTTTTTATCAATTTGCAAGGAAACTTAAATATTAATCATCTATTGATGTATATAGAAACATATGCTATAATAAAGTCGAAAAATGTTAATATGACTAATATAACTAAATTAAAAAAGATATAACAAAAATAATTAAGTGAAGAGGAAGATGGAGAACAATAATAGAAAAGAAAAATTGTTAACGAGACTTTTGAAAGTAAACAATAGTTTTCTTTTAAAAGTTTGTTTACTATTTGTAATGAATATAATCCAAAGAATAATTTAGAAATTTGCTAATAAATTTTTATAAAATTGTTAAAAATATAAAAAAACAAAGTTTTTCTAAACAATATTATAGAATAAATATATAAGTTAATTATTAAATAAAAAAGGGAGTTGGTTCAAAATGGAAAATATCAAATGGCATAACAAGGAACAAAAAGAAGTAGAAAAATTGCTTGAAACAAATGTAAAAAATGGATTAACAGTAGAAGAAGCAAACCAAAGGCAAGAAAAATATGGAAAAAATGAATTAAAAGCAAAAAAGAAAAAATCAATAGTACAAAAATTTTTAGAGCAATTTAAAGATTTTTCAATAATTATTCTAATCATTGCAGCAATAGTATCTGGAGCTGTTGGAATTGCAGAAGGCGAAGGCATAACAGATACAATTATTATTTTAATAGTAGTAATAGTAAATGCAATAATTGGAGTTACTCAAGAAGCAAAAGCAGAAAAATCTTTAGAAGCACTACAAAAATTAACAGACCATGCCACAAAAGTAATAAGAAATGGAGCAGTTACAATTGTACCAGCAAAAGAACTAGTTCCAGGAGATATAGTAGTTTTAGACACAGGAGATTATGTTCCAGCAGATTTAAGAATAATAGAAGCAATAAACTTAAAATCACAAGAATCATCACTAACAGGAGAATCATTACCAGTTGAAAAAAATACAGAAGTAATTAAAGATGAAGAAATTGGAATAGGTGATAGAGTAAACATGTTATTTTCTTCTAGCTTAATTACGTATGGAAGAGGAAAAGGAATAATAGTAGAAACTGGAATGACAACAGAAGTTGGAAAAATTGCTGGAATGTTAGATGATACAGAAGAACAAATTACACCACTTCAAGAAAAACTAAATAAATTAGGAAAAACACTTGGAATTGCAGCATTAGCAATATGTGTATTTATATTTATAATAGGATTATTACAAGGAAAAGAACCAATTCATATGTTTATGACAGCTGTATCTTTGGCAGTTGCAGCAATACCAGAAGGATTAGTAGCAGTATCAACAATTGTTTTAGCAATAGGTGTACAAAAAATGGTAAAGAAAAATGCAATTGTAAAAAGACTACCAGCAGTAGAAACATTAGGAAGTAGTACAGTTATATGTTCAGATAAGACAGGAACACTAACACAAAATAAAATGACAGTAGAAAAAATATTTATCAACAAAAATACTAAAGACTTAGCTAAATACAAAGAAAATAATATAAATGAAGACATAAAAAAATTAGTATATGCTAATATGCTTTGTAATGACACAAAAATAGGAAATGATGGAGAATTAACAGGTGACCCAACAGAAACAGCATTAGTAGACATGGCATTTAAATTAGACTTTGACCCATCAATATATGATAGAATGCCACGTGTAGAAGAAGTACCATTTGATTCTGAAAGAAAATTAATGACATCTGTAAATGAAGTAAATGGAAAATACATTGTTTATACAAAAGGTGGAGTAGATGAACTATTAAAAAAATGTAGTTCATATTTAGAAAATGGAGATATAAAAAAAGATTTAGATAATTACGCAAATATAATAAGAGAGAATAACGAAATAATGGCAAAAGAAGCATTAAGAGTTTTAGCATGTGCCTATAAAGAAATTGACCATAAACCTACAAAAGAAGAAATGGAAAATATAGAAAGTGAACTAATATTTATTGGAATGGTTGGAATGATAGATCCACCAAGAGAAGAAGCAAAAAAAGCAGTAGAAAAATGTAAAACAGCAGGAATAAAAACAGTAATGATTACAGGAGACCATAAAATTACAGCAACAGCAATTGCTAAAAAATTAGGAATTTTAGAAAACGAATCAGAAGCAATTACAGGTTTAGACTTAGAAAAAATGTCAGATGAAGAACTAGAAAAAAACGTTAGAAAATATTCAGTATATGCAAGAGTTTCGCCAGAACATAAAGTAAGAATTGTAAAAGCATGGCAAAAAAATGGAGAAATAGTTAGCATGACAGGTGATGGTGTAAATGACAGTCCAGCACTAAAAACAGCTAATATAGGTTGTGCAATGGGTGTAGTGGGAACAGATGTAGCAAAAGAAGCAGCAGATGTAATTTTAACAGATGATAATTTTGCAACAATAGTTTCAGCAGTAGAAGAAGGAAGAAGGATTTATGATAATATATTAAAAGTAATACAATTCTTGTTATCAAGTAATGTAGGAGAAATAGTAGTATTATTTTTAGCAACACTGTGTACACCATTATTTGCTAAATGGTTTGGAATTACAGATATAAATAATTTAGAAATATTATTACCAATTCATATCTTATGGATTAACTTAGTTACAGATTCACTTCCAGCACTAGCATTAGCATTTGATCCAGCTAATAGTGATATAATGCAAAGAAAGCCAGTAAAATCTGGAAAAGGTGTATTTACAAAAGGAATGACATGGAGAGTAATTTATCAAGGAATGATGATAGGTTTTTTAACACTTATAGCATTTATGATAGGATTAGGAACGACAACAGAGCCAATTGGTGGACTAACACTTGACGAATCAAAAATAGAAGTAGGTCAAACAATGGCATTTGTTACTTTAGCATTATCAGAATTAGTACATGTATTTAATGTTAGAGATAACAAAAAATCTATATTTAAAACAAAAATATTTAATAATAGTAAATTAATATTAGCAGTATTAGCATCAGCAGCACTAATGATAGTTATATTAGCAATACCACCATTAAGAACTATATTTAGTATTCCATTATTGCCAACAGCAAATATAATAGAGTTAATAGGCTTAATTTTTGCTCCAATTTTAATTGTTGAAATTCTTAAGCTATTAAAAGTAAATACAACGAAAGAAGAATAATGTTAAAATTTTCAATACAATAATAATATAAGTTGCAAAAAATGAAATGAAAATAGCTTTAGATAAAAAAAGTCTAAAGTTATTTTTGTGTTAAACATTTGTATTAATTGTAAATATCATGGTTAAACTAAAAAAGTGAAAAAACTATTGAAAAAAACGTAATGAATGTTATAATTAAAAAAATACGTAGCAATGGGGGGACTAACATGAAAACTAAAATAGAAAAATCAAAAGAAATAAGCGGAATAACCCTAATAGCCTTAGTCATTACAATTTTATTCTCTTATGACGAAAAATTAAAATGTAGTAATAGCAAAGGTTTCCTCCTAGCAACAATTTAGAAATAATAAAATTTTCACATATTTAAAAGATGAATTGTAAAAAACAATAACAAATTCATCTTTTTTTGATTTTATAATAACAAATTAAAATTAAAAAAATGAGAGGAGATTTAAAAATTATGGAGAACAAAGAATTAAAAGAAAGATTTATTGATGAAAAAACAGGAATAGAATATATAAGACAAGAAGATTACTATATACCGAATTTAGTGTTATCAAAGCAAAAGAAAATACATTTGAATAAATATGGAAGAATGAGATTAAACTATTTAAAAGAACATAAGAAAGCAGAATATACAATAATGTTTATGGAAAATACATTAATAGAACATTTAGAAGAAATACAAGAAACAGCAACTAAAAGAGTAAATCAAATTATTAATGATTTGAAAGCAAAAAGTGATTTAACAGAAAATATGAAAAATACAGATGTGCTTTATTGGGTTGGCACAATGAATGCAATTAAACAACAAGCAAAGGAAATCGTATTAAAAGAATTAATATATGTATGAAATTTTTAAAATGTAATGAAATATTTGTAAATAAATGTTATAATATCAATCAATAAGATTAAAATAAATTGTGCAGACGGTATCTGCACAATTGGAAAGGTGGTAATAATGACAACAGAAGAACTAAAAATACTAGCAAAGCAAGGCGAAGGACATACTTTAGAATTTAAAGAAAATTTAGGTAAAAAATTTGCAGTTGAAGTAGTTGCATTTGCTAATAGTATAGGTGGAAAAATATTGATAGGTGTAGATGATGACGGAAATATCATTGGCACAGATACTTCTAATAATCAAAGAGCAAATATACAAAATCAAATAAGTCAAATAGAACCAAGAATAAATGTAAAAATCGAAGTAGTAGATAATGTTATTGTTGTAAATGTACCAGAGGGAGATGATAAACCTTATTCTTCAAGTGAAGGGTATTATTTAAGAGCTGGTGCAATGTGTCAAAAGATGAATAGAAATGAAATCAGAGAATATTTAGAAGATGGCGGAAAAATACAATTTGATCGAATGATAAATAAAAAAGCAAAATATCCAGAAGACTTTGATGAAAATGCCTATAAAAACTTTTTAAAATTATCTAATACAAGTGAAACAATTGAAAGAGAAGAATTATTGATAAACTTAAATTGCTTAGAAAAAGTAGATAATAAATATATGTTTACAAATGCAGGTGTTGTTTTCTTTGCAAAGAATCCTACAAATTTCTTAATTCAAAATTATATTACTTGTATTGCTTTTAAAGGTACAAATAGAGTTTATATTTTGGATACATTGGATTGCAATAAAGACATAATAACCAATATTGAAGATGCTTTAGCATTTGCTAAAAAGCACATAAATCTGACTTATTTAATTAATGCAGAGGTTATGAGAGAGCAAGGAAATGCAACAAGAAAAGAAGTTTTGGAGATTCCAGAAGATGTATTAAAAGAGGCTATCATAAATCGGTATATGCCATCGTCAATATTTTGAAGAAGGTGCAAGAGTAATGGTAGAGATTTATGATGATAGAGTTTCAATAGTAAGTCCTGGTGGAGTTCCTAAAGGAATTACAAAAGAAAATTTTGGTAAAAGAAGTATTGCACGAAATCCTATAATTGCAGATTTATTAAGAAGAACACATTATATAGAAAAAGCTGGAACAGGAATAGGAAGAATGAGAGAATTGATGGAAGATGCAGGGCTAAAAGAACCCAAATTCCAATATGATGAGTTCTTTGAGGCAAGTTTTTTAAGACCATCATATTATGATAAAAATTATGGAACTTATGATTTATCTAAAAAAGATAATGATATAGAAAAACAACTTAATGCAACACAATTAAAAATGATAAAACTTATAAAATCAAACCCAAGAATAACTCAAGAAAATATGGCAATAGAAGTTGGATTAAGTATTCATACGATAAAGAAGAATGTAGGAATTTTAAGAAATGCAAATATACTAGAAAGAAAAGGTTCAAAAAAAGATGGATATTGGATTATAAAAAAATAATTTTATTGTGTATTTTAATGTCTACCAAAGAAGTAGACATTAAAGTAGACATTAAATATACAATAAATTTCGCTTTGAATTTAGAAATAAGTTCAAGGCGTTTTTTTATAGAAAATTTTTATCTACATTTTAAAGATATAAAATTATACTAAAAGCAAATAAAAACGGCTAGAAATTTAAAATAAAGCTAATAAATGGAAGACGGTGAGGGAATGTCTAACTTAAAT
>CARBKU010000084.1 GCA_948946035.1 uncultured Clostridia bacterium | reverse complement strand
AAAAATATACTATTATGTAAAACCAGTTTTAGGAGAAGACGAAATAAAGACAAATGGATATATAAATGTTAATTTTGATAAAAATAATAATATGATTTTTGCAAAAAATTTATATAAAGATGATTTTGAAAAAACTAAAATGTATGTTTCATCTAGTGAAAATATAATATCATATACAGGAGACAAGAACTTCTTTTTAGGAACAGGAGGAATTAGCAATCCTGATGGATTAAAAAAATTAAAATTGAACAATGAAAATTCTCTAGGTAAAAAGCCATGTATAGCATATGAAGTAGAAATTGAACTGGAAAACTTTCAAGAAAAAGAAATTTCTTTAATTTTAGGTGCAGATGAAGAACAAATTGAGTGTAAAAATATAGCTTATAAATATCAAAAGATATTAAATTGTAAACAAGAATTAGAAAAAGTAAAAAATTATTGGAAAGAATTATTAGGAAAAATTCAAGTATATACACCTTTAGAATCTTTAAATATATTACTAAATGGATGGGTACCTTATCAGACAATTTGTAGTAGACTTTTAGGAAGAAGCGGTTTGTATCAATCAGGTGGAGCATTTGGATTTAGGGATCAGTTACAAGATACAATAGGGTTAAAGTATATAAATCCAGAAATTTTAAAAAATCAAGTTATAATTCATAGTAGACATCAATTTTTAGAAGGTGATGTACAACATTGGTGGCATCCAGATACAAAAAGAGGAATTAGAACAAGAATATCCGATGACTTATTATGGATGGTATATGTAACAATGGAATATATAGACTTTACTGGAGATAACTCGATATTAGATATAAATACACCATACTTACAAGGAGAAATATTAAAAGAAAATGAAATCGAAAGATACAATAAATACGAATATTCAACTCAAGAAGAAAGTATATATAATCATTGCATAAAAGCAATAGAAAAAACATTGGATTTTGGAGAAAATGGATTGCCTAAAATTGGTGCAGGTGACTGGAATGATGGATTAAGTAACGTAGGTAGTAAAGGAAAAGGAGAAAGTGTATGGCTAGGATTTTTCTTATATCATATACTTGATAGATTTATACCAGTAATAAAAGAAAAAGGAGATGCTGAATTAGCTAAAAAATATGAAGAAATAAAGGTAAAACTAAAGAAAACTTTAAATTCAATAGGTTGGGATGGAAGATGGTATAAAAGAGCATTTACAGATGATGGAGATACTTTAGGAAGTATGGAAAATGAAGAATGCAGAATTGATAGTATTGCACAAAGTTGGAGCATTATTTCAAATGCAGGAGATAATGATAAGAAATTTATTTCATTGGAAAGCCTTGAAAATCACCTAATAGATAGAGAAAATGGAATTATAAAACTTTTAGACCCACCATTTGAAAAAAGCAAATTTGAACCAGGTTATATAAAAGCTTATATGCCTGGTGTAAGAGAAAATGGTGGACAATACACACATGCTGCAATATGGGTAATATATGCAGAAAGTTTATTAGGATTTGGAGATAAAGCATTAGAATTATATAAAATGATAAATCCAATAGAGCATAGCAGAACTAAAGAAGCTAGCAACAAATATAAAGTTGAACCATATGTTATACCCGCAGATATTTATGGAGTTGGGAATTTAGCAGGAAGAGGAGGATGGACTTGGTATACAGGCTCTAGTAGTTGGTATTGTAAAGTTGGAATAGAAAATATTTTAGGATTAAAAATTGATAAAGGTTTTATAACTTTTAGACCTTGTATACCAAAAGAGTGGAAAGAGTATCAAATTCAATATAAATGGAAAGAAAGTATATATAATATTAGCATAAAAAATCCTAATGGTAAAAATACTGGAATTGAAAAGGTTATTGTAAATGGTGCAGAAATAAAAAATAATGATGGAAATGATTTAGAAAACAAAGATGAAGATAAAATGAGAATACAATTGGATGGAAAAGACAGAATTTATAAAATAGAGGTAATTATGTAAGCCCATATTTTTATGTTGATTTTATTAAATAAAAACAATTATTTTTATTGGCTGTAATTTATAAGAATGCTATAATAATGAAAATTAAGAAATATGGGAGAATAATAAATGGAAACAAATGATAAAATGAAAAATGAATTTATGATGCAATGCATAGTAGAACAATAACTTTTGATAATAATTCAATTAACGATTATGATTATTATGAAATCATATTTTGATTAGGCAATAAAACTCGTATGTTTTAACAAATAGTAACTAAAGAATATATATAATTACCAATAAATAGTGGAGATTTAAAGTATGTTGGAGGAGTGGCTTGAGCAAGTGCAATGTGTATTATAATAATTACTAATGTTATTGAAAATTCAATTACTTTTCAAACAGATGCATCTGGAAGTAGTTGGAGTAGAGAAACTGGATATATTTATCAAATAATTGGAAGAAATAATTTATAAATTTAGAAGATGAATTGTATAAAATAGATACAAATTCATCTTTTTTATGTATATAATTTATTGTTACTAGATAATACTTTTACTAATATTATTCTATTAAAATACTGATATATAAATATTTCTTTGTATCTCGGTTCATTACATACATAAAAAAATTCTAATGAAATATGTGGAGCCTCTTTCACTTAGTCCTCGCTACGCTCGACGTGAACATTACTCCATATATTTCAAAGAATTTTTAAATGTATTTCAATCACATTCGATACTGCATAAATATTTATATATCAGTATTTTCAAAATATTAAACTCAAAAAAGCATTATCTAGTAACAATTTATTATACATTAAGATAAAAAAACGAAACTTAAAGATAAAAAACTATTGAAAAACAAAATTTAAAATAATATAATATACAGAAAAAGAAATATATAACAAAGAGGCATAAAACAAAAGAGGAGATACTAATATGAAAGAAAATAAACGGAATTACATTAATAGCCTTAGTCATCACAATTATTGTACTTTTAATTTTATCAGGAGTAGCAATATTAACATTAACAGGAGAACAAGGGTTATTAAAAAAAGCGCAAACTGCAAAAGAAATAACAGATTATGTAGAAGCAAAAGAAACTTTAGAGTTAATGCTACAAGAAATAAAAATTAGAATATTAACAGAAGAAAAGAGAGAAACTATAATAACTGATTGCAATGAATTAAGCGGAAGACAAGATGTTACTACAATAGAATACATAAGTGAAAAAACAGCAACAACAGACATAATACAAGTAGATAATCCTAAATATGTACTTGTTACATATAGAAAATATATATTTAAAATAGATGACAAGTTAAGAATAATAGATGAGTACAATAATAAAAATGATGATCAAAATGGCGACAATAATGAAGAAAATGACGAAAGCAAAATAGAGTTAGAAAAATATAAAAAAGAGATAGCACAAACAATTACGAACTTAGGAGTAAAAACTTTAGACACGCAAACAGCAAATGAATATATAAATAATATAAAAATATTAGCAGATAAAAATTATCAAGAAGGTAAAGAGTCAAATATAGTATTAATAAAATCAGATTTAAATTCAAGATATACGCAAACTTTTTCATTAACTAATATAGAAGGATATGAAAATTTTGATGCTGAGGATTTTATTACTGTAAATAAAAATATGGTATGTACAAATTATAATGATAGAGAAGAAAGTTGTACTATAGAAAAATTTTATGACAAACAAAGTGGTACTTTAACATTAGGTAAACAAAAGTCTTTTGTAAGTAAGACTTCTTGGACATTTTGGAATACTTACGATTTATATGCAATAAAGCGAACTGTACAAGATGTAAATCAAAATAATGTCACAACTAATTCATCAGCAAGTAAAAAAGAAAACTTGAATGATTTTAAATATAAATTATCGAAAGCACTTGAAGATTATGGAATAGAAAATGATGAAGAAAATCCTTTAATAGATAAAACAGCAGAAGAAATTTCAGAATATATAAAAAAAATTGCAAGAAATAAGTTTGAAGAAGGAATATCAACATATATGATTTTAATACAAGCAGACCTTAGTACAAGATATGATCAAACAGTTACAGTAGATAATATAGAAGGATATAATAATTTAACTATGAATGATTTTTTAATTGTAAATAAAACTTTGAGTTATACGTCTACTTGTGATGGAGAAGAAGTTTATACAATGTCCAAAACTTATAATTCAACTACAGGAACATTAGAATTTGGAAAGCAAAAATCTTATGCACAATCTTGGACATTTTGGAACACTTATAGTTTATATTGGTTAAAAAAAGAAATAATAAATTTAGAAAATTAAAAAGCATTTTAATTGACTAAATCATAAAAATTTCTAAACTCATATCCTTGTGACTCTAAATAAGATATAGATTCATATAAAACATTAGATGAATTGCTTACATCAGTAGTATCATGCATTAAAATAATTAATGTACCTTTATTTTTAGCAGATTTTTTTAAATTATTTAATAATTGATTTTCAGAGTATTTTTTTATAGAATCATTATTTAAGCAATTCCAATCAATATAAGTATAATCCATATCATATAGAAGCTTTAAAGCTTCTTTTTTCTTAAATTTATTATTTGGAGACATATATCCATTGGGAAACCTAAAAATATGTGAACAATAATTATCAATACCAATAGCTTTTCCAATTTCAATATCAGTATTTTTAATTTCATTTATAAAACTTTCTGGACTTGCATATAATTTGGAATTGTTATGGTTATATCCATGGTTTGCAATATAATGACCTTCTTCATATTCACGTTTTACAATATCAGGATGATTTTTTACATATTTGCCTATAACAAAAAAAGTTGCTTTAATATTTTTCTCTTTTAGTATATCAAGTATTTTAGGTGTTGCTTTTTTTGTAGGCCCATCATCAAAAGTTAAATATGCTATTTTTTCTTCGTTTTTTGCAAGTGATGCTATTTTATCTTTTAAATTATCATCAATATTACTATTTGTTGTTAATTCAAATGCAAAAGAAAAGGGATGATAAAAGATAAAACTGAGTAAGGAAATTATAAGTAATATAAATAAAAATAAATAAATATGTTGTCTTTTTAAAAATAAAATTTTCATTATTTTCACCATTAATATTTTATGAGCAATTTTATAGAAAATGAATAAATAAAAAAATTAACATGTATATACATGCTAATTTTTCTAAAATATATTAACATTATTGTATTTTACTTGCTTCTTCTTGTGATATATAACCATATTGTACCATTTTATTAAGTACATGCTTTTGCCTTTTTTTGGCTAGCTCTGGATTTACAGTTGGAGCATAAACAGAAGGAGCATTAGGTACTCCAGCTAACATAGATGCTTCGTCTAAGTTTAAGTCTTTAGGTTCTTTATTGTAATACCCCTTGCTAGCAGAATAAATTCCATAGTAACCATCACCAAAATAAGATGTGTTTACATATAAAGCAAGTATTTCGTTTTTACTATAATTTTTTTCTAAATCGAAAGCAGCAAAAATTTCGCCTAGCTTTCTAATTATATTTTTATCTTGATTAAATACTACATTTTTAGAGACTTGCTGAGTTATTGTACTTCCACCTTCATCAAATTCTTTGTCACGTATATTTGTATAAAATGCTCTCATTATTGCAATAAAATCAATTGCTCCATGATCATAATATCTATGGTCTTCTACAGCAACAACAGCATTTATATAATTAGATGGAAGTTCTTCATATGGAGTATAATTTTCAATTTCTTGAATTTCATCAATTCTTGAAATTAGTGGCTTTTCTTTTAGTTGTTTAGAGTAGTATCCAAATCCAATTAGAAATAAGAAACTTGAAACTATTATCAGTAAAATTAATATAAGAATTATTATCTTTTTTATTATTTTTTTCATAAATACCTCTAATATGTTTTTTTATATTATACAACAAAATATTTACTTATGAA
>CARBKU010000083.1 GCA_948946035.1 uncultured Clostridia bacterium | reverse complement strand
ATCATACATTTTGTATTTTTTGTAATATTTTTGTAATATGATTAAATTTCCCTGGTCATTTTCATATTTTACTTAAATTTTATTAATTCAAAACAATATAATAATGATTATAATTATTTATTTAAGTTTATAAATAGTACAATTTTAATTAACAAATAACTTCTAAATTTGCATATTTTGCCATTAATCTTTTATGTCCTACTTTATCAAAGTTTATATCAACTTTTAAATCTTCTCCTTCTGGTTCTACCTTATTAATTGTCCCTTCTCCAAATTTCTTATGTGATACTCTAACACCTGACTTGTATTGTGATAAATCTACATTATTACTTGATTTCTTTGTTAAATTACTTAAAAAGTTTTCTGCAGTTCTAAACATAAAATTACTATTTTGTGAGCTTTTATTACTTGCAACCATAACAGGTTCTTTTTCATTAATTTTGTATGTTTTTACATTTCCATTATCTTTATTTCCATATGACCAATTATAAGAAGAATCTTTAAATATTTGTTCTTTATGATTTTCTCCAAATGCTTCTTCGTATCCTTTAAGTAGTTCTTCTGGTATTTCATTTAAAAATCTTGATATTGGATTATAACTTGTTGAACCAAATATTGTTCTTTGTTTACTACATGTTAAAAATAAGTTTTCTTTTGCTCTAGTAATTCCAACATAACATAGTCTTCTTTCTTCTTCTAATTCTTTTGGTTCACTAATTGATTTATAACCTGGAAATATTCCTTCTTCCATTCCTACTAAAAATACAACAGGAAATTCTAGTCCTTTTGCACTATGTAATGTCATTAATGTAACAGCTTCTTCCTCTTCTTCTAAATTATCCACATCACTAGATAGAGTTATTCCTTCTAAAAATTCGCTTAATGAATTTTCTGCAAATTGTTCTTCAAATTCTATTGCTACTGTTAGTAATTCGTTTAAGTTTTCTATTCTATTTTCTGCTTCTATAGTTTTTTCGTTTTGTAAAGCTTGTGTATATCCTGTTTTTTTCAATGTTATTTTTATTAATTCTGATATATTTAATTCATCTTTTTGTGATTTTAGTTCTTCTATTGTATTGATAAATTCCCTAGAGTTTAAATATACTCTATTTAGTCCATATTGTTCTGCATTTTTTATTACTTCATACATTGAAATTTCACTGTTTATTGCTATTTGTTCTATTTTATCTAGGCTTGTTTTTCCTATTCCTCTTTTGGGTTCATTTATTATTCTTTTTAAACTTAAGTTATCTGAACTGTTCTGAATTAATCTTAAATATGCAATTATATCTTTTATTTCTTTTCTTTCATAAAACTTTTGTCCTCCAATTATTTTGTATGGAATGCTTTCTCTTCTAAATATGTCTTCTATCGCTCTTGATTGGGTGTTCATTCTATATAATACTGAAAAGTCTGAGTATTTATAATATTCTTCTCTTTTAAGATGTTCTATTTGCTCTACAATATATGAACCTTCATCATATTCGTTTTCTGCTACATATATTTTTGGTAGGTTTCCTTCTTCGTTTTGTGTCCATAATTCTTTTTTATATTTTACTTCATTGTTTTTAATTACTGCATTTGCTGCTTTTAGTATGCTTCCTGTACATCTATAGTTTTGCTCTAATTTTATTATTTTTGTTCCTGGAAAGTCTTTTTCGAAGTTTAATATGTTTGAAATATCTGCTCCTCTAAAGCTATATATTCCTTGGTCGTTATCTCCTACTACTGTTATATTTCCATTTTTTGATGCAAATAGTGTTATTAGGGTAAATTGTGCTTTATTTGTGTCTTGATATTCATCTACTAATACATATTTAAATTTGTTTGCATAGTATTCTAGTACATCTGGATTTTCCATTAGTATTTTTATTGTATAATTTATTATGTCGTCAAAGTCTATTGCATTGTTTTCTTTTAATCTCTTTTGGTATAATTCATATACTGTTGCAATTTTTTCTTTTCTAAAGTCTCCATTTGCACTTGCTGTGTATTGTTCTGGCTCTAATATTGCATTTTTTGCATTACTTATTTCTGATAATACACTTCTGTCTGTGAACATTTTGTCATCTATTGATAAATCTTTTAAACAGTTTTTTACTAGTGTTTTTTGATCTGATGAATCAAATATTATAAATGAACTGTCAAATCCTATTCTATCTATAAATCTTCTTAAAATTCTTACACATATAGAGTGAAATGTTCCCATCCATATGTCTTTAGCTTCTTCTCCAACTAAATTTGCAATTCTCTCTTTCATTTCGTTTGCCGCTTTGTTTGTAAATGTTATTGCTAAAATGTCCCATGGATGTGCACCTTTTTCTCCCATGATGTATGCTATTTTATGTGTTAATACTTTTGTTTTTCCGCTTCCAGCTCCTGCTATTACTAGGCATGGACCTTCTGTGTTTATTACTGCTTCATGTTGCTTATCGTTTAATCCTTCTAATATATTTTGCATTTTTTTCTCCTTCTATTCTGTATATGTTGTATTATATTTAATAATAATTCTTTGTAATTTTTTCTGTCTTATTATATATTTTTCACTTCAGAAAGTCAATAGAATTTCATATATTCACAAACATTTTTTTGTAATACCTGACTTATATTGTTGTTGCAAAAATTCCTATTATAAATCCTAGCATATTTCCGAATAGCAGTCATTCTACCATGATATAATTGATTTGATTCTGGTATTAATTCTCCTGAAACAATATATAGCATTGCTCCAGCTGCAAAACTTAAGCAAATAGAAATAACTTCTTGAGATATTGAACCTATAATTGCTCCAAAAAATGCTCCTATCCCTGTTGTTATTCCTGATAATATCACATAAAATATTACTTTTGATATTTTCATTCCACCACTTTTCATTGGTACTGCCATAGAAATTCCTTCTGGTTGAGGTCAAAGTAGACAGCTATTGTTTTTTATTTCGACTAATCTAATATTCAATATTAAATTAGTCACTTTTGCATTTTATATAAACATCATCATAAATAAAGGATAATGTTCAATCCCTAAACTATCAACATATATATTCGTATCTTTCTCTAATTTTATATATCTTGATACTGTTTTATAATTATTAACAATTGAATTTAAAGATTTTGATTGCTTATTGTTTCCTGATTTTACTTCAATTGCTGTTACAACTCCATTAATGTTTAATATAAAATCCACTTCTAATTTACTCTTTTTTTCATAGTACATTATATCACTATATCGAGTTTGAATTTCTTCAGCACATACGTTTTCTAAAATAGCACCTTCATTAATATATAATTCATCATTTAATATATCTTTTTGTATTCCTTCTTCATACATTGATATCAAGAGTCCTGTATCTCTCATATATATTTTAAAACAATCTATACGCAAATTTGATTTTAATGGAGCTGCTGGCTCTGTAAGATTATAACAGTAGTTAATAATTCCAGCATTTTTTAACCATTCAATACTACTACTATATTTTCTTTCTCCAACATTTTTCTCACCTTCTAAAATATTTACATAAGAGAATTTCTTATTTTTTCTTGCTAATTGTGCAGGAATACTATCAAACGTATTTAACACTTTTTGTCTAATTGTAGTTTCTGTATATTTTACAACATCTAATTTATAATCTTCAATCATTGATTTTTGTAAAGAAATGACTTTCCCTAAGCTTTTTTCTTTGACATATTCATCTACAATTCTTGGCATTCCACCTACTATCAAAAACATTCTAAATTGTTTATTTAATTGTGTTAATATATATTCATCAATTGGCGTTTTATTTTCAAAGCATTTTTTAACTTCTAAAATTAGATTTTCTTTTATTCCAACTGCCCATAAAAACTCTTCAAAATCAAGTGGATACATATCTACAATTTTCTCATAACCAACTGGATATGATGTTATTTCTTTATAATATAATCCAAGTAATGAACCTGATGCTATAACATCAATTCTTTTATCCATTGCAAAACTTTTTAAAGCAACTCTAGCATTTGGACAACTTTGAATTTCATCTAAAAACAAAACTGTTTTTCCTGGTCTTATTTCTATATCTGGAAATGTTACCTCTAATTTCATAATTAGAGTATTAGCATCTAAATCTCCATTAAATATGTCTTTTAGTGTTGGAGATAAATCAAAATTTATATAAATATAACTTTCATAGTTTTCTTTACAAAATTGTTCTATTATAAAAGTTTTTCCTACTTGTCTAGCTCCTCGTACTAATAAGCATTGCTTATTTTCTTCATTTTTCCAATCTATCAGTGTTTTTGTTATTTTTCTTTTTAGCATGAATTATCACCTCTAATATATATTATACAATTTTTTAAAATTTCATGCAAGTTTTTATTATCACTTTTATAGTATTGTTACAAGTTTTTACCATGACTTTTTGATGCAATTTGCATTTTTTTGAAATTAAATAGAATATCTACTTGCTTGTCTTGGTGTATTTCTATTTTATTAATAATCACTTTCATTATCTCAGGCGTTGGCTTTTCTAATTTTAGAAATTCTTTCACAATTTTTTCTATTTCTTTAGTATCATCTTGCCTAGCATTTTCTTTTTTATTTTTTAGTTCATTATATTCTTTTTCCTTTTGATTTACTTCTGCTATTAGTTTATTAAATAACCTTTCATACATTTCTTCGCTTATTTTATTATTTAATTTATCAACATACATTTTGTCTATATTATTTTTTATAATGTTTATTTCTATTTGTAATTGTTTTAGCATTTTTCCATAATCCTGTTTCGTTCGATTATTCTTTATGTTCAATTCTATTTTCTTACTATCAATTGCTAAAAATAAACTTTTTATGTATTGTAATACAGTTTTTTCTAAGATTTCATAACTAAATCCATGTGATGTGCAAAGTCTTAATTTAGAATTTCTGCGATAATTGTTACATACCATATCTAGTTTTCCATTTTTTCTTGTTTTTACACCTATTTTGTGCTTACATTCATAACAAATTAATAATCCATCTAATAAAAAATGATGTTTCTTTTCATTTCTATTATAATTTTGAGCTATTACCATTTTTTGTACTTTATTAAAAACTTCTTTATCAATGATTGGCTCATGTGTGTTTTCCACAATATTCCATTGTTCTTGTGAATTATTTCTTAACTTTCTATTTTTATAGCTGATTCTACTTCTCTTATTTTGTACAGTATTTCCAATATATACTTCATTTTTTAAGATATTTTTTACTGTTTTGTTTTCCCAAAATGTTGCTTTGTTGTATCTTAATTGATTTGCTGTTGGTATTTTGTTGTCATTGAGATAGTTTTTGATAGTTCCTACTTCTTCTCCGTAAACTAGCCTTATGAAAAATGGTTTTTACGATTTCCGCTTCCAGCTCACATATCATTAATTTGTTTTTATCGTTTGGATCTTTTATATATCCTAATGCTGTTTTTCCTCCTACCCATTTTCCTTGTTTTTGCATAGTATGTAAGGCTGTCCTAATTTTCTTGGATAAATCTTTAGAATACATATCATTTAATATAGACTTAAATGGTGCTATATCATTATTACCATTTGATGTTTCAAAGGTATCTATTCCATCTGTTACAGAAACATATCTAATTTCATGTTCTGGAAACCATTTTTCAATATATTCTCCTGTTTCTATGTAATCACGACCTAAACGAGATAAGTCTTTTGTTACAATCATATTAATTTTTCCGTTTTCGATATCCCTAATCATTCTTTGAAAATCTGGTCTATTAAAGTTTGTTCCTGTATAACCTTGGTCAATATAAATGTCTATAAGTTCATATTCCCAGCCTAATTTTTCTACATATTCTGTTAATAATGTTCTTTGATTTTTTATACTTTCACTTTCATCGTAACCCCTCTCTACATCCTCTTTCGATAATCTTATATAAATTGCAACTTTATAAATTACTGTTTTTATTGTTTCAAGCATTTCTCCTCCTTCCCATGCTTGATAAAAACAACGATTTGAATTCCTATTAATTATAACTAATTTTTTA